>JBGQHA010000099.1:0-8242 GCA_041497735.1 Dehalococcoidia bacterium
CCTGCCCGTGCTCGGCATCTGCTACGGGATGCAGCTCCTCGCACACCAGCTCGGCGGCAAGGTGACCCCGTCCGGCGAACGCGAGTACGGCCACGCCGTCGTCCATCGCTCCGATCGCAACGACGGCGAGTCGGCGATCTTCGCCGGCCTGCCCGCGAGCATGCCCGTCTGGATGAGCCACGGCGACCGCATCACGCAGCTCCCGCCCGGCTTCGAGTCGCTCGCGTACTCCGACAACTCGCCGATCGCGGTGATGGGCAACGGCGACGGCCTCATCGGCCTGCAGTTCCACCCCGAGGTCGTGCACACGCAGTACGGGAAGCAGCTCCTCGAGAACTTCCTGTACCGCGTCGCGGGCTGCCGCGGCGATTGGACGCCCGGCAACTTCATCAACGAGAGCGTCGATCGGATCAAGCGCGAAGTGAAGAGCGATCGCGTGCTGTGCGCGCTCTCCGGCGGCGTCGACTCCGCCGTCGCCGCCGCGCTCGTGCACCGCGCCGTCGGCGATCAGCTCACCTGCGTCTTCGTCGATAACGGGCTGCTGCGGCTCGAAGAGGCGGAGCGCGTCGTCGCGACGTTCCAGAAGCACATGCAGATCCCGCTCGTCCACGTCGACGCCGTCGATCGCTTTCTCGACGCGCTCGCCGGCGTAATCGATCCCGAGGAGAAACGCCGGCGCATCGGCGAGACCTTCATCCGCGTCTTCGAACAAACTGTAGGGGCGCATCGTGATGCGCCCGCGCCCACGCATCGCGACCCGGCCTTGCAGGGCGACTTCCAGGTCATCTGCCAGGGCACCACGTACCCCGACGTCATCGAGAGCGCGCCGCGCACGGGCGAGACGAAGACCGCGGCGAAGATCAAGACGCACCACAACGTGGGCGGCCTGCCGTCCGACATGACGTTCCGCCTGATCGAGCCGCTGCGCTACCTCTTCAAGGACGAGGTGCGCAACGTCGGCGTCGCGCTTGGGCTACCCGAGGAGATGGTCTACCGCCAGCCCTTCCCCGGCCCCGGCCTCGCCATCCGCATCATCGGCGCGGTCACGCGCGAGAAGCTCGATATGCTCCGCGCCGCCGACTGGGTGGTGATGGACGAGATCAAGGCCGCCAACCTCTACCGCGAGCTGTGGCAGTCGTTCGCCGTGCTGACCGACAGCCGGTCGGTGGGCGTGCAGGGCGACTATCGCACGTACGGCCACGTCGTTGCCGTGCGTGCCGTCACCGCCGAAGATGCGATGACCGCCGACTGGGCGCGCCTACCGTACGAGGTCCTCGCGCGCATCGCCAACCGCATCGTGAACGAAGTCCCCGGCGTGAACCGCGTGGTGTACGACATCACCTCGAAGCCCCCCGGCACGATTGAGTGGGAGTAGGGAATCGTGCCTTCGTGGGACGCGCCGGAGGAGTTCCTTCCTTCCATTGCAACGGTTGAGGAGGCGACTCAAGCGAGCCTGGCCAGACAGATGGTCCGGGCCGACGCTCTGGACACAAAGAGCGGGCTGATTCTTGGGGCGTCCGGGGTAATACTCGCCATACTGGCGAACCAGATCGCTGGCCTGCAAGAAGCGCGGGATTTCACCAGGTACGCTGCTGGGGGGTCCTTCGCACTCCTAACCATAGCGGTCCTCTGTGCGCTGCGATCTCTGTGGATTCGTTCCTTTGATCACCCTCCCGGCCCACAACACCTGCACGACAATTATCTTATGCACCCTCCAGGGTGGACCCGTCTGAGAGTTCTAGATACTCAGTTGCTCGCTCACAAGAAGAATGACGGGATACTCAAGGACAAGGCCCACTGGCTCCTGAGAGCCATGAGCACGTTCGTAGCCGGAGTCGTTGTCCTCGCGGTCGCATTGGGGTACAATTTACTTGTGGTGCAAGGGTCGCATGTACACACGCGTCCACATCGTCATCGGCAAGTGGAGACGTCCGAACGATCGCCTCAGGTGCTAACACCGAATGTCACACAACAAAGTTCGTCGTTATGGCGAAGTGAATGAGATCGGAGGGCTCGGAATTGGATGACAACGACACGGACATGCCGCCACCGCCGCCCCCTCCTCCGCCACCGCCACCGCCACCCCCTGCTCCTCCTGCGCCGCAATCGAACCCCGATCCGGGCCTGTCGGAGTTTCACCAGTTCAGTAGAGACGACGCCGAGTCAGCTAAAGTTGCGGAGGAGTCCACAGAATGATCGATGAGACAGGCACTCCACCACCTCAGTCGCCGCCGCCCCCTCCTCCGCCACCGCCGCCACCACCCCCAACACCAGAGTCAATTCCTGACGTGGGTTTGGTGTCCGAAGAGACGAAGGGCCTCCATCCAGACCAGCAGCGTCGGGGCGTTGGCGCTGGCGGTTAACGCCTTGCCCTAACGCCACCTCTTCTCACCTGTCACCCACCCCTTCGTGCTCCCGCCGCTTTCTGTCATTCTGCGCGAAGCGAAGGATCTCGCCCTTCGCTAACCCGCCACGGCTCGCATCCTGAGCCTGTCGAAGGACGCTCATTAGTCCATGCTATGATGCATTTGGCATGAAATTCACCGTCGTCCTCGCGCCTGAATCCGACGGAGGCTACTCCGTCATCTGCCCCGCCATCCCGGGCTGCGCCTCCCAGGGTGAGTCTCGCGACCTAGCACTCGCGAACATTAGGGAGGCTATATTGCTCTGTCTGGAAGTGCGCGCTGAAGACGGAATGCCCCTGCCAACGGAATCTTCCGAGCTCGTCGCTAAAGAGATCGAGGAGTGCCTGCGCGATCGCGCGGATGAAGGCCTGCCGCTAACGATAGAGACCCGAGAGGTGGAAGTTGAGGCCGGGGTCGCGGCCTAATGCCGCGGCTCCCCAAGCTGTCCGGGCGCGATGCCGTCGCAGCCTTTCAGCGCACCGGGTTTGAGGTGCGGCGACAGCGCGGCAGCCATATCATCCTGACGAAGCCGGGCTTCCCGGCAACGCTCTCGGTTCCAGATCACCGCGAGCTACGCGTCGGAACACTACATGCGCTGATTCGCAAGTCGGGCCTCACCGTCGACCAGTTCATCGAACTCATCCGCTAATCCGCTCACCATCCGTTGACAGCAGCTCCTTCGCGCTCTACGCGCCAGGTATAATCCGACGCGATGACGACCTTCGGCTACACGGTGGAGGCGCCCACGCTGTGGCCCGAGCTGCTGGAGCTCGCGCGAGAGCTCGACCAGCACTCCAACTTCGATTCGTTCTGGATCGCCGACTCCCTCGTACCCAACGGCCCGCTGGATGACCCCAAGCTCGAGACCTACACGGCGCTCGCCGCCGTCGCGCAGGCCACGTCGCGCATCCGGCTCGGCGTGCACGTCACCGCTAACGCCTACCGCCACCCCGCCGTGCTCGCCAAGATCATCACGACGCTCGATCAGATCTCGGGCGGGCGCATGATCCTGGGCATCGGCGCGGGCTGGCCCGGCGAGAATCGCCGCTTCGGCATCGACTTCTGGAAGCGACGCGAGCGCGTCGAGCGGCTCGACGAGTCGCTGCAGGTGATCAAGCTCCTCTGGACGCAGCCGCACCCAACGTTCGAGGGCAAGTACTATCGCCTGGACGGGCCGCCCTTCACGCCGCCGAACGTCCAGCAGCCGCACCCGCCGATCCTTATCGGCGGCGGCAGCGACGCCATGCTGCGCGTCATGGCGAAACACGCCGACATGGTCAGCCCGATGCTCCCGATCGCCGAGGCGAGGCCGAAGATCGAGGCCTACGCGCGTGAGCTCGGCCGCGATCCGTCCGCGATCCGCTGGGAGGGCGGCGACTCGCTCTTCCTGCACGACGATCCGGACGTGGTCGAGCGCGTGGTGCGCTTTGCCATGGAGCAGTACAACCAGACAGAGGATCAGGTCCGCGCCGGCATGTTCGGCTCTGTCGATGACGTGCGCGCGGCGGTGCGGCGCCAGGTTGACGCGGGCGCCGATGACATCAACATCTTCCAGCTTCCCCGCGTGCACATCGAGAGCCTCCTCCGCTTCTCAGAGGAAGTGATCCCGCAGTTCCGCTAGCCGCCTCTCCTCGCTGCCACCCGTCCCTTCGCGCTCCCGCCGCCCTATGTCATTCCGAGCGTAGCGAGGCTTGTCCTGAGACAGGGCGAAGGGAATCTGGCCCCTCGCGAAGCACCCACCACCGGCATCCTGAGCCTCGAAGGACAGCCACTATCCGCTAATCCGTTCCTCCATCCGTTGCCAGCCGCCGCGCCACGCACCCCTTCACGCTCCTCCCGCCCGGGCGTATGCTCCACGGATGAGCGCCCACCGCGCCGCCGTCGATAGGCCCGCCCAAACGACGGTCAATTCGCCAAAACGCCTCGTTTCAGATTCGCAGAGCGACGAGTTCCTGCAAACAAATCGCCCTACCCATGCCTTGCGGGAACCGCTTCTCGCCGGCGGGTGTATAACCGAGTAGAGCCGGCAGAGCCATCCGTGCGGAGGAGACAGGCACTGGATGCAGCGGTCATCTTGCGAGCGCAGCAAGGCGACCCGGACGCCTTCGCCGAACTTGTGCGGATGTATGAGGAGACGGCGTTCCGGGTGGCGTACCTGATCGTGCGCGACGAGGCCGAGGCGCGCGACGTGGCGCAGGATGCGTTCGTTCACGCGTATCAGGGACTGAAGCGCTTCGACGTTGGCAAGCCGTTGCAACCCTGGCTGATGCGCATCGTGACTAATCAGGCGCTCAACAGCGTACGGGCGAGACGAAGGCGAACGTCGATGAACGAGCGTTACGAGCGAACGGTTGAGACACGAACGACAGCGGCGGCAACGGAGGACGAGATCGAGGCGGCAGAGCAGGCGCGTCGAGTGTGGCAGGCCGTCGGCGAGCTCAGCCCGGAGGACCAGACGTTGCTCTATCTTCGCTATTTCCTTCACGGGTCAGAGCGCGAGACGGCCCAGGCAATCGACCGCCCTGCTGGCACGGTGAAGTCGCGGCTACATCGTGCGCTGCGCCGGCTGCGCCATGTCATCGAGAGCCAGTACCCGGATCTGCTGCCCGATGTTGCCATCAGCGAAGGAGCGAAGACCGACGCATGAGCCAGGACCTCGATCGCGAGCTGGTGCAGGTTGAGGCGCTGTTGACGCGCGCAGCGGCGAACTTCGCATATCCCGCCACGCCACCGCTGGCCGCAGCAGTGCGAGCACGCTTAGTCGAACGACCTTCGCGTAGCGATGGACGGCAGAGCGTGTCGGCCTGGTGGCTGCGTCCGGCAGGAGCTGCGGCGGCGCTTATCGCCGCTGCCATCGTCTCTTTGGGCGTAACGCTTTCGATACCGCAGTCGCGATCGGCCCTGGCAGACTTCTTCCACCTCAGCCATGTGCGTGTTGTGCATGAGCTTGCCGGTTCGCCAACTCCGCCTGTGCTGGTCCCCGGTAACTTCGCGAGGCCAAGCGGCATAGCTGCATTGCAGAACGTGGCGGACTTCCCGCTCCTCCTTCCGACGCAAGACGGCGAACGGATCGCGCCCGACGCCGTGTACGCTCAGGGCGAGGCGTCCAAACTCCCAACAGCCATCTTCGTCTACGAGGACTACGATCTCTACGAGACGCGACTGGGCTATTTCGGAAAAGCTGCTGTCGATCCAAATCTCATCCACAGCATCTCGTTCGGAGGTCAGCCGGCGTACTGGATCGACCAGGGCGGGCACATGGCGGAGTTCCTCGATGAGCAAGGACATGTCGTCGCGCAGTCGCAGCGTTCCGTCGATCGAGCGACGTTGCTCTGGGAACGTAACGGCGTAACGTACCGGCTGGAGACGAGCCTTTCGCAAGAGCAGGCGATCCAGGTGGCGGAGTCGCTTCGATAGGCAGGGGTGATGATGCGCAAGACTCCGCGCCACAGGATTACAGTTCGTTTCGTCTCGTTGGGCATCGCGGCGCTGTTCGCGTTCGCGGCTGTTGCCGCGGCGGCGTGTAGCAGCGGTAACAGCTCGCCTACTACGCCTACGCCGCGCCCCGTCCCTTCGCCCGTGGCGTTCGCACAAGAGCCGCAGGGCGTCTCGCTAGGTGATCCCACGTTCGAAGCGCTGCCGGGAGCCCGTGCCGACTTCGGACGGCTGGGCGGCACCGTCTACCAGATCGAGATGCCCGACAACTGGAACGGCCGGCTCGTGCTGTACATGCACGGCTATGGTGAACTCAGGCCCGAAGCCGCCGCCAGCCCGCCGGCGATCCGCGGGTACTTGATCCGGCACGGCTATGCGTGGGGCGCGTCGAGCTTCAGCAGCACCTCGCAAATTCCGGGCCGTGCCGCTGATGAAACGGCGGCGCTCTGGGACTTCTTTACGCAGAAGTACGGCCGGCCAACGTACACGTACGTCACGGGCCAATCGATGGGCGGCGCTGCGAGCCACATCGCCGCCGAGCGTTACGCCGACCGCTTCGACGGCGCGCTCGCTCTGTGCGGCGGCGCGGGGCAGGCCGAGGGCGCGATGCAGCAAGCCGACTTCTTCGCGGCGGCCGCATTCGTCGCCGGCGTCACGCAGGCCGAGTTCGACGCCACGACCGATCTAGGCAAGCTGATCCACGACCGGATCCTATCCGCCTTGCAAGACCCGGCCGCGCACGATCGGTTCGAAAACATCATGATCGACCTAACCGGCGGGCCACGCGCGTTCGACCGCGAAGGCTTCCACTTCGAGGAGGAGACGAACTGGAGACGGTCGCAGATTGTCGTAACGTCCCACCTCGCGCCGAACGCCGACACGACGTACCGGCTTGGGCCGCTCAGCACCGTTTCGAGCGACGAGTTCAATCGAGCGGTCATTCGCTTTCCGGTTAACGAGGAGCTGTTCCACGCCTTCACCGACGGGGAGGAAACGACGGGCAACCTGGAGATGCCGCTCCTATCGCTCCACACGACAGGCGACGGCCAGGTGCCGATCGTGCAGGCTCAGATCCTACAGCGACGCGTCGACGCGGCGGGCAAGAGCGACTTACTCGTGCAGCGCGTGATGCGCGATCCGGGGCACTGCGGGTTCAACAACGGCGAGTGGGAGGCGAACCTCGAGGCGCTCGTCGCCTGGGTCGAGGACGGCAACAAGCCTGCGGGCGATAACGTCCTCGTCGATGACCTCCGGACGCTCACCGGCAAGTTCGAGCTCACTCCACGACAGGGATCGGACGAGGCCGACGCAGTCCCGGGCGCCGCGGGCCGCGCCGTGTTTCGTGGCAGCCTCACCCTGGACGGCGCGCCCTTCGATTCCAACTTCCTCGGTGCCGTCGTACTGAGGAACGGACTGGTCACGCCCTGTCAGTTCACGCTGCCACCCGTCGACAACGGCCGGTACGAGATCACCGTCCTCGCCGATGCCGAGGCGAACGGCTGCGGCGCGCCGGGCGCGGAAGTCCTGCTCTGGACGTTTGCCCAAGACCAAATTCTGTTCAGCATGGAGCCGGTCGCCTGGCCGGGCAACGGAGGCACGGCGACCCTCGACGCGACCTTCTCGGCGTCCACGCCCGACGGCGCTAGGCTGCCTGTGGCTGAGTTCTTTGGCGACGTCTCCAATCGAGACGGCGAGCGCGTGGCGCTGGGCACCCGCGTTGAAGCCTACATCGGCGACGTTCTCTGCGGCGTCGCGTCGACGCGGTATACCGGCAGCTTCTCAGGGTACATACTGGACGTCGTCGGGCCCGACTCGGTCGCCGGATGCCAGCGCGGTGCGATCGTGACCTTCCGCATCGACGGCCAGCCGGCCGTGGAGACTGTCGTTAACGACCTTCATCGCGCAGGCGCGCAGCAACCCTTCGATCTGACGCTGCCGTAAGAGCCGACCAGGTGTCTATCATCCTGAGCCTGTCGAAGGACGCCATCCCCTGACAGCAGCCCCTTCGGGTTCTCCATTCGAGCCCCTTCACCCTGCGCTACACTCTCAATAGCAGCATGCTCTCCGACATCCGAGACGCCCTCTCCCGATACCAGCCGCGGCGCATCGAGCGCGATGACCTGCCACGCGCTGCCGTCCTCATCCCGATCTACGAGCCGGACGGCGCGCCCCACGTGCTGCTCACCGTCCGCACGGAGCTCGTCGAGCACCACAAGGGGCAGATCTCCTTCCCCGGCGGCGCCCACGACCTCGACGACGCGGACCTCGTCGTGACGGCGCTGCGCGAGACCGAAGAGGAGATCGGCCTCTGCCGCGACCACGTCGAGGTCATCGGCCAGCTCGACGACATCGTCACGATCAGCAACTTCCTCGTCTCGACGTACGTGGGGCGCGTGACGGCG
>JBGQHA010000100.1:0-8170 GCA_041497735.1 Dehalococcoidia bacterium
CCACGCCAACCTCTGCCTCCACAACCTCTTCACGAACGGAACCGAGGCGCAGCGCCGGACCTACGTGCCACGCCTGTGCTCCGGCGAACTGGTCGGCGCGCTCGCGATCACGGAGCCCGATGCGGGTTCGGACGCGATGGGTATCCTGGCAAGGGCAGTCGCGGATGGCGATGACTTCGTCCTGAACGGCACCAAGACGCTGATCACAAACGGGTCCATCGCCGACGCGAATCTGCTCGAAATCGGCGCCGGCACATCGGAGATTCGACGACTCATCATCGGCAAGGAACTGCTCAAGTAGCCGCTGGAACGCGTTTGGGTTCGGTGGGAGCTCTCTGCTGCGCGTACGGTCCAGCGTGGCACCGACCAGATTTCGCTTCGCCGGCCCAGGCCTTCTGCTCAAGACCGAGGGTCTCATCCAGTGCCTGGCGCGCCCGGAGGGATTCGAACCCCCACCCCTCGATTCCCATAGCTTGACTCTGGCGGTCCCACCCAGTCCCATCAAATGCCGCCTTTGCCAACCAATGCGTTGCGGAGGTCCAATGTGGGGTCGCGGCTCCTCGGCGCCTGCGCGGGGGCTGGGCCCGGCCTCTTGACTTTGTGAGGCAAATGACCTGGCAGGAGGGAACATTCGGCTATTGTGAGTGTTCCCACAATCACGTGACGTCGGTGGTGAAGGGCCTCGGGCATTCGGCGGTCAAGACCGCGGCATTCGTATCTGCGACGGGTGCCCGGACCACGATAATCGGGTAAGTGCCTTTTAATCCGATGGTCTCACCCGCGACCGGCCAGACCATCAGACTTGATCTACGGAGTCACTTTCGGCCGTCATCCTGACTACCATGTCGCCCGCCAGCACCTAAGCGCGAATCTGCGTTCGACTCTCGGTCTTGGGCGCAACAGCCGGGGCTGGCAACACGCATGTGCTGTCACCAAGGCGTCGCACCATCTTGACCTTGCCCCAGAAGCGGCAGCGACAGAGGCCTAGTCCCTCCGGTGTTCTCACCAACGACAGAGCCGCAAGACGTAGGTTTCCCTCTTTTGGTCAATGCTGGGCTGCGAATGCCTACCGAATCAAGAAGGTAGGAACAGTGTAGCGACGGAGGAAGCGGGACGCAGAGATGGAAGCCCGTATGACTTCTGGTGGCCGGCATTGATGTTGCGAGGTTGCCAGGACACGGATCACAGGAGGTGCACGTGAAGCTCGGGCGCTACGGCCGAATACTTACGCGGTGGTGGTGGCTGCTTGCCCTGATCGGATTTATTGGCGGCGGAGGCGCGTACAGCATCAGTCAGCTCATGACGCCAATCTACCGGGCAGACGTGACGTTACTTGTCAATCAGACACAGACCCCCGGCACCATCGCGTACAACGACATCCTAACCAGCGAACGGCTTACGATGACTTACGCGCAGTTGGTCACGAGGCGGCCGGTCCTTCAGCATGTCGTCGAATCGGTTGACGCTCCGATCACCGCGGACCAGCTGGCGTCGATGACACATGTGCAGGCGGTCGAGAACACCCAGCTCCTCCGCCTCTCTGTCGAGAACGCGGATCCCGAGCTGGCTCAACGGCTCGCCAACGCCACGGCCGGACAATTCATCGCCAGCAACGCCCAGCAGGGCGGACTGACCAGGCCGGGGACGGTGAGCATCGTCGAGCCTGCGACGACGCCGGGCGGGCCGGTGCGGCCGCGTACGGACCTGAACACGTTCATCGGGGCCCTCGCCGGCCTGTTCGTTGCCGGCATCGTCATCTCCGTCTACGAGTACCTGGACGACACGCTCAAGACGAGAGAGGAGGTGGAGGCCGCGGCCGGCATTCCGACGCTGGGCAGCGTCGCGCGCTTCGGGAGGGGGACCCTGGAACGCCGCGGCCTCGCCGTGGCGTCCAAGGACCGCAACCCAGCAGCCGAAGCGTACCGGGTGCTTCGCACCAACCTCCAGTTCAGTACGCTCGATGCGAAGGCGCTCCTCATCTCCAGCGCGAACCCGAAAGAGGGTAAGACCACGACTGTCGCGAACCTGGCGGTCGCGATCGCGCAGACCGGCCTGCGTGTCATCGTTGTCGATTCCGACCTGCGCAGGCCGGCGCTCCACCGGACCTTCGGCGTGAGCAGCGCGGCCGGCCTCACGAATGCGCTGCTGCACCGCGCTTCAGACCTGGAGCGCCTGCTTCAGCCGACGCGGATGGAGAACTTGTGGGTCCTCGCCAGCGGGCCGTTGCCGCCCAACCCGGCTGAGCTGCTCAACTCCGCGCGCATGGACGCCGTCATCGAGGCGCTGCGACAGCGTGCGGACATGGTGCTCTTCGATAGCCCGCCCACCGGCGCCGTCGCCGACGCGTCGATCCTTGCGGCGAAGGTGGATGGCGCCATCCTGGTCGTCGATGCTGGCCGCACCCGCACCGAGGCCTTGCGCAGCGCCTGCGAAGCGCTATCGCGATCGAAGACAAAGGTGCTGGGTGTGGTGCTGAACAAGCTGACAGCCCGAAGTGGGGGTTACTACACCTACGGCTACTACTACGCGGCTTCACCAGAAACCAACGGCCATCGAAGGCGATGGCCCTGGGGCAAGAGGTCGCGGGCGGCCGAGGTAGGCGAGAGTGTTGCGTAGGATGCTCCTCGCCGTTGGGCTGGCGATCGTGCTGCTGACAATCGCCTTCGTGGTGCTCGCCGTCGCCGTGCGGCTGGCGTGGCGGCAGGTGCCGCCACCTCCCGCAGCGGTCACGTTCGACGGCCGCGCCGAGGGCGCGACGACTGAAACCGTAGCGCTGCGACTTCTGCCGCAGCCCGCCGGTCTATAGGACAGCATACGACTAAGGAAGGAGAAAGAAATGGTTGGTGCAAACGTGAAGGTGTGGATGGCAGCGTTAGGGCTGGCCACAGCCCTGATGGCGACAGTGGTGGCGCAGGCATTGGCACAGTACCCGCCCGTGCACGGCAACGTGGTGCTCAGCGCAGGAACCGGGACACTGGCTGTGGGCGGACAGACCAGCATCGACGCGACCGTGGTAGACGAAGCTGGCAACACGGTGTCCGGCCTGTCGTGCACGTTCAACGTGGCGCAGCAGCCGGGCACTGATGCCAGCGTCGACAGCGGGCCGTTCACGACGGACGCTGCGGGCGGGGTTTCGACCACCCTGGATGTGGGGAGCGCAGCGGGCACGATCGTCGTGGAGGCCAACTGCGGCGAGCTGAGCGCAGCGGTCAGCGTCGTGGCCAGCGGCGCGCAGACTCCGGCTGCTCCGCCTGCCTCGCTGCCCGGAACAGGCGCGGGCGCGGGTTCCGGCGGCGCCGGTCTGGCGGTCTGGGCGTTCATCGGTGCCGCGGCCATGGCTGGCTTAAGCGGTGTGTGCTTCGCCTGGCGACGCCGCAAGGCGTGACCGGGGGGCGCGCGGACGATCGGGGACGCGGGCGCTCTGGAGCTCGCTTCCCCTCGCCGGCGCGCTCGCGGGTCTCATCGTCGTGGGCTTGGCAGCGGTCGTCGCGGGGCGCTACTACCCGGCTTACCGGAGCGCGCTAACCGGCCGCGCGCACCTGCTCCGCGCCGAAGCGACCTTGCGACAGAACCGGCTGGACGCGGGCGAACCTGAGCTGACGGAAGCTGGGGCGGAGCTCGACGCGGCGGAGCGCGACTTCGCTTCGGCGCAGCGGCGCCTCGACGATCCCCTCATCGGCGCGGTGGAGCGACTACCGCTCGTCGGCGGTTCGTTGGCGGCGGCGGTCGGGCTGTCGGACATGGGGCAAGGAGGAGTGCAGCTTGGCCGGGCCGCAATCGACGTGACCCGGATTTACCAGCGGCAGAGGGCCGCCCAAACCGGCAGCGCGGCAGCGCGAACGGAGGAGATATTCCACGAGATCGATCCTGCGATGATCACGATCGAGCAGCGGCTGGCGTCGATTCGCGGGCAGCGTCAACAGATGACGGGAGCGAAGGCACCGCCCGAAATGATCGCCGCCGTCCGCCAACTCGATAAGGACCTGGCTCAGGTGCGCGAGCTGAGCCGAACATACGAGAACCTCTCGCTGTTCCTGGAGGACTTCTTGGGGTTCAACGGACCGCGCACTTACCTCGTGCTTGCACAGAACAACGCGGAGCTGATGCCCACGGGTGGCCTGATCTCCGTCTACGGCGTGATCCGCATCGAGGACGGGCACATCACGGATAAGCGCTTCGAGGATGCCGTCGGCTACGGAGGGCGCTGGCTCGAGCGTTCAGGGGCATACGTTGCGCCGCCCGGCCCGCTCAAGCGCTATCTGCTACGCGATATGAGCTGGAACTTCGCGGTCTCCAACTGGTCGCCCGACTTTCCGACCGCCGCCCAGGAGGCGGAGCAGTTCTTTCGCCTCGCGGGCGGACCCCCCGTCGACGGCGTCATCGCGATCAACGTCAGGACAATCGAGGGGTTGCTGCGGGTGACCGGCCCGGTGACGGTCGAACCGTACGGGGTGACCGTCACCGCCGAGAACGCCCTGAACGTGATCGAGCAGTACACCCGCACGGCGCAGGAGCCGGCGGGCGACCGCAAAGCCTTCGTCGGCGCCCTGGCGGAGGAGTTGCTCGGCCAGCTCGTCGACGTAGCGCCGGACCGCTGGACGCCGCTGCTGGACGCATTCGAACGGCTGCGCGACCAGCGTCAGCTCCTGTTCTTCTCCGGCGCTCCGAAGATGCAGCTCCTCGCCCATGACCTGGGGCTGGACGGCGCACTCGACCAATCGGACGGTGATTACTTCATGCTCGTCGATGCCAGCGTGAACAGCACAAAGCTCAACCTCGCGCTCGAGCAGAGCATCGATCTTTCCGTGCGGCTCGACCGCGACGGCAGCGCGCACCATCAGGCGACGATCTCGTATCACAACGATCTTCCCCGCTGGTCGCGCGGCCGGGACGCTGCCCTGGTGCAACGGCTGATGCTCGGTGGGCAGTACGGCGGGTACGTCCGCGTCCTCGCACCGGAGCAGAGCCGGCTGGAGGAGGTCACGCTGGCCGGACGGGAGGCGGCAGCAGAGGAGATCGGGACCGAGCGGGGGAGGGCGGTCTTCGGGCGCTTCTTCACCGTGCCCAGCGGCGCGAACGCCGAGCTCGCCTTTCGCTACACGACCGGCAGTGCAGTGCGCAGAGATGGCGACATAATCGAGTACGAGCTGCACCTGCAGAAGCAGTCCGGCACGGAGGCGATCGCCGTCCGCATCGCGCTGTCGTTACCGCAAGGCGCTCGCCCTATGTCGGTAGAGCTGGACGGCTCGCCCGTGGAGTGGCGGCCCAACATCGCCACCGACGTGGCGAAGGACCGCGAGCTTGTCGTTCGCTACCAGGTGAAGCAGTAGCACGTTGGGTGGACGGATGGCTGCCGTGCTGCTGGACCGCGACGGCGTGATCAACGAGGACTCGCCCGGCTACGTGTTGCGCTGGGAGGAGTTTCGCTTCCTGCCCGGCGCGCTGGAGGCGCTGGCCGCTCTTGGCCAGATGGGCTTGCGTCTGGCCATCGTGACCAATCAGTCGGCCGTGGGACGCGGCCTGCTCGCCGAGCATGAGCTCGCGGCGATCCACCAGCTGATGCTGGACCGCTGCGTCCGGAGCGGCGCGCGGATCGAGGGCATCTTCGTCTGCTCGCACGCGCCGTGGGAAGGCTGTGACTGTCGAAAGCCGCGGCCGGGGCTGTTCAGAAGCGCGCTCGCGGCGCTGAACGAGCGCGCCGAACGTTGCGTCGCCGTGGGCGATAGCATCGCGGACCTGCGCGCGGCGGCGGCGGCAGACGTCCCGTTCGTCCTTGTCCGCACCGGCCGCGGCGAGGAGACGCTCCGCCACCCGGTCTGTCGAACGCATCCGCCCGTGTTTGTCGGATGCGACCTCTGGGATGTCGCCCGAACGCTCCCGGCGTACTTCGACCTGGCGCGAAGAGTTGCGCTCTCATGAAGGCGATGATCCTCGCCGCCGGCGAAGGGCGGCGCCTGCGGCCGCTGACCGAAACCGTGCCAAAACCGCTGCTGTCCGTCGGTGGGCGGCCGCTCATCGCGCGCCTCATCGAGCTGCTGCGGCAGCACGGCGTGCAGGATATCGCCATCAACCTGTGTCACCGGCCGGAGGCGATCCGGTCGTTCCTCGGCGACGGCAGCCGGTTGGGCGTGCAGATCACGTACTCGCTGGAAGCGCAGCCGCTTGGTACGGCGGGCGGCGTGAAGCGCATGGCTCCGTTCTTCGGCGACGAGCCCTTCCTCGTCCTCTACGGAGATGTGCTGACGAACATGGACCTCATGTCGTTGCGATCCTTCCACACCGAGCGCCGCGCGGCCCTCACGATGGGCCTGTACCAGCCGGAAGAGCCGAGCACGTGCGGCATGGTGCAGCTCGGCGCCGACAACCGCATCCTCACGTTCGTCGAGAAACCGGAGCCCGGCCGGGAGCCCTCGGGCTGGGCCAACGCGGGCGTCTACGTCGTCGAGCCAGCCGTGCTGCGGCACATCCCGCCACGGGCCTTCGATTTTGGAGCCGGCCTCTTCCCGCTGCTCCTGGAGCGTGGCTTTGCCCTCTTCGGCTACATGAGCGACGCGCTTGTCGTCGATATCGGCACGCCGCGCGGCTATGCGCGGGCACAGGAGCTGGCGAGCTGCCAGCCGGTCGCGTAAGGGAGGCGTCGTGCTGCTGGCGAGAGCACCGGTGAGGATCAGCTTCGCAGGAGGCGGCACGGACCTGCCGGCCTACTACGAGCGCTTCGGCGGGCTGGTCGTCAGCGCGGCGATCAACAAGTACTTCTACGTGTTCCTTAGTCCGACAGGCACCGCCGGCGTGCAGATCAGCTCCTCTGACCTCAGCGCCTTCTCCCGCTGGCCGGCGGACGGTGAGCCGAGCTGGGACGGTCTTTTCCGCCTGCCTCACGCCGTCTTGCATGAGTTCGGCCAGCAGGGAGGGTTCTCGATCTTTCTGGCCTCGGAGATCCCGCCGGGGACCGGCCTGGGCTCGTCCAGCACGGTGGCCGTAGCGCTGACGAAAGCGATCAGCACCTACCTAGGACAGCGGCTCTCGCCACCCGAAATCGCCGAGTGCGCTGCGCGCATCGAGATCGAGAAGCTCGGCAGCCCCATCGGCAAGCAGGACCAGTACGCGGCCGCGTTCGGCGGCCTTAACGTCTTCGCCTTCGAGGGCGACGGCGTGCACGCGGAACCGCTGAGGCTATCGCCTGACGTCTGGCAGGCGCTGGAGTCGCAGCTGATGCTCTTCTACACGGGCGCCTCGCGGAGCGCCAACGCCATCCTGCACCAGCAAAAGCAGTCCACGGCGAACGGGCACGGCGGGGTGCTGGAGGCGCTCCACGAGATCAAGTCGTTCGCGGCGGAGACAAAGACCGCGCTTGAACGGGGAGACCTCGAACGGCTGGGGTCGATCCTGCACCGTTCGTGGGAGGCGAAGCGACGCCTGGCGCCCGGCGTGACCACCGACCGGATCGACGAGGTCTACGAGTGCGCGCGCCGGCACGGCGCGCTGGGCGGCAAGATCGCCGGTGCGGGAGGGGGCGGCTTCCTCCTCCTCTACTGCGAGCGCCGGTTCCAACCAGCCGTGCGCGACGCGCTGGAGGCGTGTGGCCTGTATCCGATGGAGTTCCGCTTCGACAGCGGCGGCGCGAAGGTGCTGGTCAACTCGTCCACCGGCCAGCCCTGCGACATGCGCGCTCCGGTGGCAGCCACGGCGCGATGAACGCTCACGAGCGCCGTTCGCTCATCGCGAGCCTCGTCCTGTGCGACGTAGTGATGTCCGTGGCGGCGCTCGCGGTGGCCGCCGTCTTGCGCTGCGGCATGCCCGGCTGGCCCGGAGGCATGGGCACCACACGCGGGCTGGAAGTGCTCATCTTCTCGCCGCTCCTCTCGCTCGTGCTGATGGCGAATGCAGGACTCTATGAGCCCGACGGGCTCTTTAGCGGCCACAGAGAGTACGCCGGTGTGGTGCGCGCCTCGACGTACACGGCCTTCGCGCTGCTCCTGCTCGCGTTCCTCTTCGACATCAGCCTCGCTCGCGGTGCGCTGATCCTCACCTGGGGCTTGTCATGTCTTCTCGTCGGCGGCGGGCGTTTCCTGTTCCGGCGCGGCGTCTTCCGGGCGCGGCGGTCGGGTGGGCTCCTGCGGCGCGCGCTCATCGCCGGGACCGATGCCCATGCCATCGCGATCACGGGACG
>JBGQHA010000101.1:0-8152 GCA_041497735.1 Dehalococcoidia bacterium
CGACCGTGCGGTCTCAGATGCCATCAAGTCGAAGATCGCCCTGTTCTGCGACGTCGAACGCCGTGGCGTCGTCGCGCTGCTCACGATGCCGACGATCTACGAGGTGCCGCTCGTTCTCGAGGACGAAGGCCTGGGAGATTACGTTCTGGAGCTCCTCCACCTCGAGGCCGCACACCGCGACCTCGCGGACTGGCGCGAGCTGGTCGAGCGCCTCCAGAATCCCGCCGGCCGCCTCACCGTCGCCATCGTCGGCAAGTACGTGGAGCTGCACGATGCCTACTACTCCGTCAAGGAGTCGCTCATCCACGCCGGCGTCTTCCACAACGTCGCGGTCGACATCCGCTGGATCCACTCCGAGCTGCTCGACAGCGGCGATGGTTCGCTGCTCGAGGGTCTGGACGCCATCGTCGTGCCGGGCGGCTTTGGCGAGCGCGGCATCGAGGGCAAGATCCACGCCGCGCGCTACGCGCGGACGAAGGCCATCCCGTATCTCGGCCTCTGCCTCGGCATGCAGGTCATGGTCGTCGAAGCCGCGCGTGCCATGCTCGGAACCGATGACGTGAACTCCAGTGAGTTCGCTCCCGATACGGCCCATCCCGTGATCAGCCTGCTCTCCGAGCAGGAAGGTGTCACCGACAAGGGCGCGACGATGCGCCTCGGCTGCTACCCCTGCCGCCTCGTGCCCGGCACGAAGGCGCACGCGGCCTACGGCGTGGACGAAGTCGAGGAGCGCCATCGGCATCGCTACGAGTTCAACAACGCCTATCGAGAGCCTCTGGCTGACTTCGGGCTGATCGCCAGCGGCCTCTCTCCCGACGGCCAGCTCGTCGAGATCTGCGAGCTGCGCAACCACCCGTTTATGGTCGGCTCCCAGTTCCACCCGGAGTTCCGCTCCCGCCCGCTTCGACCCCACCCGCTCTTTCGCGAGCTCATCGCCGCCGCTGTACGTCGCACCGAGGCCGCCGTTCCCATCGAGCTATCGTCAGCGCCGCGAGCGGCCGACGTCACGGCTGTCGCCGGGGGCGGCGCCTGAGCCTGCTGTCCACGGCCGGGCGTTCGCGCCGGAGCGCTACAATGATACTGTCCGGTACCGGCCGGGAGGCCGATACGTAGGGGAGGAAGCATGCGCCTCTTTCTCGACACCGCCAACATCGATGAGATCCGCGAATGCCTCCGCATGGGCATCCTCGCGGGCGTGACGACGAACCCGACGCTCATGGCGAAGGAGAAGGGCTCCGGCGTCAGCTACCGCGACCGCGTCGTCGAGATCTGCGAGGCCGTGCAGGGCCCCGTCTCCGCCGAGTGCGTCTCGCGCGACCTGGCGGCCCTTCTCCCAGAAGCCCGCGAGGTCGCTCAATGGCACAAGCATGTCGTAGTGAAAATCCCAATCGATGACACAGGTCTCGAGGCGACGTCTATCCTCGCCCGCGAAGGTATCAAGATCAACATGACGCTCATCTTCTCCGCCAACCAGGCCCTGCTCGCCGCGACCGCTGGTGCCACGTACGTCAGCCCCTTTGTCGGCCGGCTCGATGACGCGGGCCAGGACGGCATGGAGGTCGTCCGCGAGTCGGTCGAGATCTTCGACCGCTACCACCTGCCGGCGCAAGTACTGGCCGCCAGCCTCCGCCACCCGCGCCACGTCGTCGAGGCGGCGAAGGCCGGGGCGCCTATTGCCACGCTGCCTTACGCGGTGCTCAAGGCGATGGTCCGCCACCCCCTCACGGACGTAGGTATCGAGCGCTTCCTGGCCGATTCCCGAAGCTACCAGCGCGAATCTGCGGCCGAAAAGGCCAAGTCTTGACATTGGAGCGCCAGATACGGTATTGCATGTAGTAGACAGGTAGTTCATCATACCGTCGTAATTCCCGGCGCCCCATCTCCCGGCGCTTGCGGAACCCCTGAATGGAATCCCTTGGGACGACAGGCTGGTTGATCATCGTGTAGCCGCGCAGGCTCTTACCTAGGAGGACGAAGAAAAACCTTGACTATGGCCGAACTGGAAACCAAAACTCGAGAAGACCTGCTCGAGCTGGCGAAGGATCTTGGCGTGACCGGCGTCAGCGCCCTCAAGAAGCAGGACCTCATCGTCAAAGTCCTCGCCAAGCAGGCGGAAAAGGACGGCAACCTCTTCGCTCAGGGCGTCCTGCAGACCGTCGAAGACGGCTACGGCTTCCTGCGCGGCGAGACCATGCTCCCCACGGTGAATGACGTGTACGTCTCTCAATCGCAGGTGCGCCGGTTCGCTCTGCGCACGGGCGATCTGGTCATGGGCCAGGTGCGGCCCCCGAAGGACGGCGAAAAGTACTACGGCCTGCTCCGGGTGGAGGCCGTCAACGGCACGGACCCGGAAGTCGCCGCGCGCAGGCCTCATTATGAGAACCTGACGGCGATCTTCCCGCAGGTGCTGGTCGATCTTGAGTCCGGCCGCCCGGGGATCGACGACCTCTCGCAACGGGTCATCAACCTGATCGCGCCGATCGGCCGGGGCCAGCGAGCGCTTATCGTCTCGCCTCCGAAGGCGGGTAAGACATTCCTGCTCAAGGCCATCGCACACGGAGTCATGGCCAACTACGATGACATCCATCTCATGGTCGTGCTCATCGGTGAGCGCCCAGAAGAAGTGACCGATATGAAGCGCTCGGTCCAGGGCGACGTCGTCGCCTCTACGTTCGACGAGCCCGTCGAGGACCACACGCGCGTCGCCGAGATGGCGCTCGAGCGCGCGAAACGTCTCGTCGAGGGCGGCCAGCACGTGATGATCCTGCTCGATAGCATCACGCGCCTCACCCGCGCCTACAACCTGGCGATACCATCCAGCGGTAAAACACTCTCTGGTGGCATGGATCCCGTGGCCCTGTATCCGCCGAAGCGCTTCTTCGGCGCCGCCCGCAATACGGAGGAGGCCGGCAGCCTCACCATCGTCGCCACCTGCCTGATCGACACCAATAGCCGGATGGATGAGGTGATCTATGAGGAGTTCAAGGGTACCGGCAACATGGAGGTGCACCTGGACCGCCGTCTGGCCGACCGCCGTGTCTACCCCGCGATCGATATCGCCCGCAGCGGCACCCGCCGCGAAGAGCTGCTCATGGACGAGAAGACGCTCCAGCAAGTCTGGCTGGTGCGCCGCATGATGTCGATGATCGGCAGCAACTCGCCCAACCCGACCGAGGCGACAGAGCGGCTCCTCGAGCGCCTATCGCGCACGAAGACCAACGCCGAATTCCTCACGACGCTGAAGGACGAGATGTAGCTCGGGGGGCTGCCCTTCCGTAGTCCGCGCACCACGCTGAGTGCTGGCTAGCCTTCGCTGTCAGGGAAACCTAAGCGGTAACTGCGAAAACATTGGGCGCAAGCGACTCAATGCTTGCCTTCTGGGGCCCTTATGCTGGCGAACATGCCATATCGCCACCCAATTAGCTTCCGCCCAAGGACTTACGTAAAGGCCGGCCGATGCTCGATTAGCCCCAAAGCCGTCCTCAACCTGAAGCACAGTTCAGTAGTCGCCAACTGATTGCAACACACTAGGAGCGCCCTTCAACTGGGTGCAAGAACGCATATTCGCATATGCCGGTTGACCGTTCTGGCGCACCTGGGGTATGGTCATACGGGTTTGGGAAGACCCGCACAACGTCGCAAGGAGCGGTTATACCTATCGAGAAGCGCACGCCATTCGAGACGGGTGCATCGCCAGAGCAGGCGGAGCGCCCGGCTCTTTTGTTTAAGCCGCGCCGCCGGGCTCACCGGCATCGGCCGCTCCTCCACGGCGTCGTCTTCGGGCTGATCTCGCTCAGCGTCTTTCTCTCGTACCACTTCTCCCAGGGCCTCGCCTTCCACGACCAGCAGGCGAGCGCGCTCGTCGGCCTATCGCTGCCCAGCGTGCAGCCCGCGCCGTCGGCCTATGCCGCGTCGGTGCTCACGTCCAGTGCGCTGCCCGAGACGGTCCACGGCCAGGTGCTTGCCGGCGCTACCTACGACGTGCCCGAGGCCTCCGCCCAGCTGACGGCCGCCACCCCGGCGCCCAAGCTGCCCTTCCAGCTCTACAGCGTGGCCGACGGCGATACGGCCGGCGCGATCGCCTCGCGCTTCGGCATCCAGCTCCAGTACTTACTCGCCGCCAACGCCGACCTGCGTGACGGCGAGCTGCTCAACGTAGGCCAGATGCTCATCATCCCGTCGTCGAACGGCATCCTCTACCACGTGGGCTACGGCGAGACCCTGAGCGATGTCGCGGCCGAGTTCGGCGTGACGCTGCAGGACATCATCGGCTGGGGCGGCAACGGTATCGCCTCACCCGATCAGGTCGCGGACGGGCAGCTTGTCTTCGTCCCGAACGGCACTCTGCCCGTCGCGGCCGTCGCCGAGCCGACAGCGGAGCCCCCAGTATCGGTCAGCGCCTCAGTCGGCGCGCCGCCGGTCGCCGCGGCCGACAACTCGCCGCCGCCTTCCGGTCCGAGCTCGAACCACGGGCTGATCTGGCCGGTCACCGGGCCGATTTCGAGCTACATGGGTCCGTCGCACCCGCTGGGAATCGATATCGATCTCTTCTCCACGCCCTACACCGATGTCCACGCCGCCACCTCGGGGACGGTCATCTTCGCGGGCGGTGACGCGTGCTGCTCGTACGGCTACTACGTGAAGATCTTGAGTTCGGACGGCATCGAAACGCTGTACGCGCACTTCTCATCGATCGCCGTCACCACGGGCCAGGTGGTGAATCAGGGTGACGTCCTGGGCGTGTCCGGCTGCACGGGCAACTGCACCGGCAACCACCTCCACTTCGAAGTGATCGACAACGGCGTCCGCGTCGACCCTCTCTCGTACCTGCCGTAAGCCAGCCCTCGGCGGTAGCCGCCCCTCTTTCGCCTCACGGCGACGTGCCGCTTGGCATGTCGTCGAAGCAAGAGGCCTGGCGAAGCCAGGCCTGGTCGAACGTCGAACCTCGAGCTTCGAGCCTCGAGATCAGCCCCGGTATTCCAGCACCATCACCTTCGTCTCTTCCGGCAACGTGCTGCGCGTGACCGAGAGCTTGGGCTGGCGCTCCTCGTTCGCCGTCTTCGCCCCCATCTCCTTCAGGAAGCGGTCGAGCGGCTCCAGCTCTCCGTCCTTCGCGGCCGGCGTCTTGTAGTGCATCGGGATCACCAGCTTCGGCTCGAGCAGGCTGACCGTCTCGACGGCCGCCGCGGCATTGATCGTGCTGCCGCCGCCCACCGGCGTGAGCAGGATATCGACGCCGGACAGCTCCTCTGCTTGCTCGGATGTCGGCACGTGGCCGAGGTCTCCCAGGTGGCAGATGCGCAGGTCGTCCATCTCGAATACATACGCGGTGTTCTTGCCCAGCTTCCCGCCCTTCTCGCTGTCGTGGTACGTGGGGATGCCCACGATGAGCACGTCCGCGATCTCGAACTCCCCCGGCCCGCGCACGACCTTCGGCGTGCCGGCCACGCCCGAGACGTTGCTGTGCGCCGGGTGGTCGTGGCTCACCGTTACGATGTCCGCCGCCGGCCGGCCGATGTTGTAGCCGGTGTCTTTGCTGCAGGGGTCGGTCACGACCGCGGCGTCGCGGCCGCGCAGCCGAAAGCACGAGTGACCAAGCCACGTGATCTCCATCGATCTACCTCCTACGACTTAGCTTACGGTGCCGGGAATCTAAGGGCCACGGGCACCTCTCTTGTCGTTCCGAGCGGTAAAGTCCGCCGTTAGGTGGACGTCAGCGAGGAATCTCACAACTTCGAGCGTGGCATCTCCATGCCCATCGAGTCACGAGACCCCTTCGTTACGTTCCGCAAGCGCTACGTGGCACGCAACGGCGGTCGGTGATTCGAACCACGAGGCGAGATTCTTCGCCTGCGACCGCCTGGCGGCGACCTCCGGCTCAGAATGACAAGAGGACGGCTTAGGGCGCGACGAACGAGAGCGCCACATGGTGCCCGCCGAAGCCGTACGCGTAGCAGAATGCGCTGCGCACGTCGCGCTGCTTCGCCGCCCCGGGCGTGTAGTCCAGGTCGCAGCCCTCCGCGGCCTGGTCGAGGTTGATCGTCGGCGGGATCATAGCGGTCTCGATCGCCTTCAGGCAGACGATCGCATCGATCACGCCCGCCGCGCCGAGTGGGTAGCCGAGCATCGACTTCGGCGCGCTCAAGGCGAGCCGGCTCGCGCCTTCGCCGAACACCTGCTTCAGCGCGTCGGTCTCCAGCCGGTCGATCGGCTTGATGCCGGAGCCGTACGCGCACATGAAGTCGATCTCGCGCCTGTCACCCAGCGCGGCCTCGATCGCGTGCGCTGCCTCCCCGGCGCTGGGCACGGGCACCGCCGGCTCCGTGCTCGACGCCGTGCCGGCGAGCACGCCGTAGATACGAGCGCCTCGCCGTCGCGCATGCTCCTCGTTCTCCAGGACGATCACCGCCGCGCCCTCGGACAGCACCATGCCGTCCGCCCCGGCATCGAACGGCCGGCTCGCGCGCTCAGGCTGCTCGTTGCGCTTCGATAGGATGCCCAGCGCCGCGAACGCCACGATGGTCGGCGGCGTGATCGCCGCGTCCGCCCCGCCGGCGATCGCCACGTCCACGTCGCCGCGGCGCACCATCCCCGCAGCGACCTCAATCGCGGCATTGCCAGAGGCGCCTCCGGCGGCCAGCGTCAGCGCCGGCCCGCGGGCGCCGGTCGCGCCCGTCACCTGCGTCGATGGCGTGTTCGCCAGCGTTCTGCCTATGTAGCCCGCGTGCAGCGCTGCCGCGCCGCGCTCCTGGAACGCCCGCTGCCCTTCCCAGGCCGAGTGGTCGCCCGGCCGCGCGCTGCCTATCACCACGCCGATCCTTCTCGCGTTCTCCGGTGTCACATCGAGCCCGGAATCAGCCAGCGCCTGCAGTGCCGCGTCGATCGCGAAGAGCGCTCCGCGGTCGATGTGCGCCGCTCGATCGGCTGCGACGCTCTCGTGTGGTGTATAGCCGCGCACCTCTCCCGCGACACGCACCGGATACGGCGAGGCGTCGAACGCCGTGATCGTGCCAATCCCGCTCCGGCCCGCGCACAGCGCTTCCCACAGCGATCCCACATCGCGCCCCAGTGGTGTCACGGCGCCCATGCCCGTGATAGCGACGGCGTGACCGGTCGTCTCTGTCATTCCGAGCGGTAAGCGCGGCAAAGTCGCGCGCAAGCGAGGAATCTTGCGGAACAATCATCTGAGCGGCTCACGATCTGCCTCCCACCTGGCTACTGCCGCACGCTAGCCGGATCCGCGCCGCGAGCCTCGTCTGCTCCTCAATCGGGACAGCGTCTTCCATCAAGCGCTCCAGTCGCTCTGCACGTTCGGCCCGCGAGAGCGCCGCGAGGTGCGGCGGCCCCTCGCCGTAGCCGCTTCCATATCGACGCGGCACTACGTGCAGGTGCGCGTGCGGCACTTCTTGGAGGCTGGCGACGCCATTATTCTGCCACAGCGTGAGGCCATCCGGATCGAATGCGGTCACCATCGCCCGCGCGATTCGTCTTGCATGGGCGATGAGCGAACTCGCCTCGGCGTCCGTCAGATCGAGGAGCGTCGGCGCGTGACGGCGCGGGATTACCAGCGCCTGCCCGACCTCAAACTGGCGCGGGTTGATGAACGAGATGGTAAGGTCGTCCTGCTCGATGACCGCCCAATCGTCCCGCGCGCCTTCGATGCGTTCGCAGAAGACGCAGGGGCCCTCCGGCGGCTCGATTGGCATGGAGAAGTTAGTCGCCGCCGCTGACGGCGTGCGCCGCGGCTGCCTGCGCTCGTACCGGCCCGACCGGCACCCACTCGAGCGCCATCGCGCCCCAGACGAGCCCGCCGCCAAACGCGACGAGCACGACACGGTCGCCGTCGTGCAGCCGGCCCTGCTCGTTCGCCTCCTGCAGCGCCATGGGGATCGATGCGGAAGAGGTGTTCCCGTAGCGGTCGACGTTCACCATCGCGCGCTCCGGTGGCAGGCCGAGGGCCTTCGCGGTCGCGTTGATGATGCGCAAGTTCGCCTGATGCGGCACGAGCAGATCGATGTCGTCCACGTTCCAGCCCGCGCGGCTCGCCACCTCGATTGTCGCCTGCTCCATCGCCTGCACGGCGAACTTGAAAATGTGCCGCCCATCCATTTCGATGAAGTAGCTGCCAGCATCGACCTCGTCCGGCCGTCCG
>JBGQHA010000102.1:0-8070 GCA_041497735.1 Dehalococcoidia bacterium
CGTCGAGCGGGTTCCGGCGCAGCAGCAGCAGGTCGGCGCGCTTGCCCGCCGCGATCACGCCGAGGTCGTCGCGGCGCAGCGCCTCAGCCGCACGCGATGTCGCGGCGCGCAGCACGTCCATGTTCGACAGACCGGCTCCCGAAAGGAACGCCAGCTCTCGATGCAGCGAGTAGCCCGGTACCAGGCTGCGGATCGCGCCGGTGTCCGTGCCGGAGACGATGCGCCCGCCGGCCTGATGCGCCATCGATATCAGCTCCTGCAACCGCACGCGCGTGGCGCGGGCGCGCTCCTGCATCTGTGGCGGAATCTGGATGGCGCCCGCCTCACGCTGCTGCGTCGCCTCCAGCCAGCGCTGCGCGACGGTCGGCGAATAACGCAGCTCATCTTCGGCCGGCGTGTCGCCCGCGAGCGGCACGACTGTGAGCGTCGGGCAGAACGAGACGTCCTTCTCGACGAGCAGGTCGATCCAGCGCCGCGCGCCGTCCGATGCGAAATCGGCCTTGAGCCAGCCTTCGTTCACCTTCAGCCAGAAGCCGGGCGACATCATCGTTTCGCCGGGCGCGGTGCGCATCTCTTCCGGCGCGAAGTCGTTGTACGGCGTCAGCAGCGCGTGCTCCAGGCCGTTGATACCCGCCGCCATCGCCTCGCTCGCAAGCGTCCGGCCCAGGTGCCCCGTCACCGGCACGCGCCCGCCAACGTGATCGATGCACCCGCGCAGCACGTCCGGCTCCATGGTGGTGTAGAGCTTGATCGCGTCCGCTCCCGCCGCCAGCGCCGCGTCGACCGCGCGAAGAGCTTCGTTCGTGTCCTTCGTCGGCAGGTTGAGCGCGGGCCAGGTCGGCGGGTCGCCATCAATCATCGGCCCGGCGAACAAGAGCCGCGCCCCGATCAGCGTGCCGTCGGTCAACAGCTTTCGCGTCTCGACCATGAAGTCGAGCGCGCCGCCGAGATCGCGGATCGTCGTCACGCCCAGCGCCAGCCACACGGGCAGCGACTCGTGGCCGACGAGCTCGGCGTGCACGTGCGTATCGATCAGTCCCGGCACGGCCCATCGCCCGCCGCCGTCGATGACCTCCGCGCCTGGCGCTGCGGACGCATCACGCCCTACAGATGCGATCCGCTCGCCATCGATCACGATCGTCGCGCGCTCGATCGGCGCGGCGCCGCTGCCGTCGATGAGCGTGACGTTCTGGATGACAAGGGTGTCGGGCATCGTCAGCGAAAGTGCGCCGAGAAGAACGCGCCCAGTGTCTCGCTCAGCTCGTCCTCGAAGCCCCACCAGGAGTGGTCGGCGCCCTCGAAGACGTGCGCTTCCACGCCTGGCGCCTCGGCGATCACCTGGAGCCGGTCCGCCGGCGCGAGCGTGTCCATATCGCCCGCGATGATGAGCGCCGGGCAGCCCCATGCGACGCGCAGGTCGCCAATCGCGACCGGTGGCGAGATCAGCGCGAGCCCGCGCAGCGCGCCGCTCGCGACCTCCGCCGCGACCAGGCCGCCGAACGAGTAGCCGATCAAGCCCAGCCGCTTCGGGTCCACCTCCGGCAGCGACGAGATGTACTTGAGCGCGGCGCGCGCGTCGTCGCGCTCGCCGTTGCCGTCATCGAACGCGCCCTCGCTGGCGCCGGCGCCGCGAAAGTTGAAGCGCAGCGCAGCAATGCCGCGCGACAGCACCGCGTCGCATGCCGCCATCACGACGTTATTGTCCATGTCGCCGCCGTAGAGCGGATGCGGGTGGCAGACGACGACGCCCGGGGCCGGCGTCACGTCGGGAATGTGCAACGCCCCTTCCAGCGTGAGATCGCCGCTCTGGAACGTGATGGAGCGCACTGTGAGATTGGTCATACGAAGGGTTAATCGACCGGCGGCCTGCGCGACGAAACCCCTGCCGCCTCCTCGAATGCGTGAGCGGCACGAAAGACCGTCGCCTCGTCGAAGCGCCGGCCCACGAGCATCAGCCCGACCGGCATGCCGTTGTCGTCGAAGCCGCAGGGCACCGAGAGCGACGGCTGGCCCGTCACGTCGAACGGAAGCGTCAGTCTGCTCAGGCCCAGCGTCGGGTCCTCCGACTCCACCGTATCGATGCGCGGCGCCGTCATGATCGTTGTCGGCATCGCGACCAGATCGACGTCGCCCAGCAGCGTGTCGTCGCACGTCCGGCGCAGGTCGCGCATGTACTGCATCGCGCGCACGTAGTCGACCGCCTTCTGATCGAGTCCGGACAGCAGACGCATGCGGACGTCCTCCCCGTAGTCCTGCGCTCGCTTCTCAAGATTGTCCTTGTGATACGCGGCAGCTTCGCTCAGCAGCACCACACCGCCGACGTAGAAGTAGGTGCCCAGCATCGAGGTGTCGATTGCCTTAGTCTTCGCGCCGAGCTGCTCCAGCACCTCGATGGCATGCTCGAACGCCGTCCGCACCGCCGGCTGGGCGTCGTTCATGGCGTACGTCCCGACGCCGATGCGCAAGCCGCGAATGCCATCTTGCAATCCTTTCGACCAGTCCATCACCGGCGCATCCGCGCTCGTCTCGTCCTGGATGTCACGGCCGGCGATCGCCGAGAGCACCAGCGCGCAGTCGCGGGCGCTGCGCGCCAGCGGCCCGAGGTGGTCGAGCGACGAAGAGAGCGGCACCACATCGCGCAAGCTGACACGCCCGTAGGTCGGCTTGATGCCGGCAATGCCGCACAACGACGCCGGAATGCGGATCGAACCGCCAGTGTCGCTGCCGATCGCGGCGTAGCACAGCCCGGCCGCCACGGCCGATCCCGAGCCGCTGCTGGAGCCGCCGGTGATGCGCTCGATGTCCCAGGGGTTGCGGCACGCGCCGAAGTGGGGGTTGACGCCCGTGGTGCCGAAGGCGTACTCGTGCAGGTTCAGCTTGCCGGTAATCACCGCTCCCGCGGCGCGCAGCTTCTGCACCACCGGCGCGTCGGCGACCGGCACAGAGTCCGCGAGGATCTTGGACCCCGCCGTGGTCCGCACGCCCTTGGTTTCGCAGAGGTCCTTTACGCCGATCGGCACGCCGTGCAGCGGCCCGCGGTACCGGCCCGACGCGATCTCCGCTTCCGCCTCGCGCGCGTCGGCCATTGCCTGCTCCGCCATCACCGTGATGTAGGCGTTGAGCTTCGGGTTGAGCCGCTCGATGCGCTCCAGCGTCGCCTCGGTCACCTCGACGGGGCTCACGTCCTTCGCGCGAATGCGCCCGCCGAGCTCGTGCAGCGTGAGATAGCAGAGATCGGTGGTGGTTATCACCGAAGAGCTCCTTGAAGCGTCGGGCGGGTCACCGTGCCCGCCCAAACGCCGCGAGTATACCAACATCGAACCTCGAATTTCGAGTTTCGAGCAGCGAAGCCCTCCTCCCTAGACATACGCTGCGTACGTCTTGTACCTTAGGACGGGTTCGCGCCCGCCTTCACAATCGGGGCGGTGGTAGCTGGAACTCTCATCCCTGACCACCACGGCATCCGCCTCCGGCGGACCCGAAGGAGGACTCGCCCATGCACATCGTCGTGTGCGTCAAGCAGGTACCTGACTGGGACATCCCGCCCTCCAGTTTCAAGGTCGACGAGTCGGCAAAGAAGGTGACGCCCCCGCCCGGCGTCGCGCCCGTCCCGAGCCAGTTCGACAGCATCGGGGTCGAGGCCGCGATGCGCATCAAGGACAAGGCCGCCGACACGAAGGTCACCATCATGAGCCTGGGCGCCGAGAGCGCCCGCGACGCCATCAAGGCGAGCCTGGCCATGGGCGCCGATGAAGGCGTCCTGCTCAACGATGCCGCCTTCAGCGACCTCGATTGGTACCAGCTCTCGCTCGCGCTTTCGACGGCGATCAAGAAGCTCGATGACGTGCAACTCGTCATCTGTGGCCGCCAGGCGGTCGATTGGGACATGGGGGTCACCGGCTCCGGCATCGCCGAGCTGCTCGGCTGGCCGGCGCTCACGATCGCCAAGGATGTGCAAGTAAACGACGGCACCGTCGTCGCCGAGCGCGTGCTCATGGACGGCTTCGAGACCGTCCAGGCGCCGCTTCCCGCCGTCGTCACCGTCAGTAACGAGCTGGGCGAGCCGCGCTATCCCAAGCTGCAGCAGATCATGCAGGCGGCCAAGAAGCCCGTGAGCGTCTGGTCCGCCGCCGACCTCGGCCTCGACGCGGCGCAGATCGGCGCGGACGCGAAGAAGCTCTCGCTGGAGCAGCTCTACATCCCGGTCAGCGACACGACGGTCGAGATCATCGAAGGCGACACGCCGGAAGAGAAGGCGCAGAACCTCGCCAAGAAGCTGGCAGAAGCCAAACTCATCTAGTACCGGTAGGCCGGGCTTCAGCCCGGCGGAAAGGAGCCATCAATGTACGGAACGGTTGCTCGGATGAAGGTAAAGGCCGGAAAGCTAGACGACCTCATGAAGTTGACCGTGAACACTGTGAACACGCGACGCCCCAAGGGCTACCTCGGCGAGATCGTCTACAAGATGGACAACAATCCAAACGAAGTGATCATGGCCGTGTTCTTTGCCGACAAGGCAAGCTACCAGGCGAACGCCAACGACCCGGAGATGAACAAGGAGTACGAACAGTACCGCGCGCTGCTCGACGCCGACCCCGAGTGGAACGACGGCGAAGTGATCCACCAGTTCTGGGTGAAGTAGCACAGTAGGTAAGACACCAAGGAGCAAGACATGGCGAATGTGATACTCGTTGTCGGCGAGGTGGCCGATGGTGCGCTTGTGCCGACCACAGGTGAGATGCTGGGCGCTGCCCGGCGGTTGGCCGGCACATCCGGGCACAGCGTGGCCTGCGCGCTGATCGGCTCCGGTGTCGAGGCGAAAGCGCAGGAGTGCATCGCGCTTGGCGCCGATCAGGTCTTCGTCGCCGACGACGCCGCGCTCGCGGAGTACAACAGCGACGCCTATCTGCAGGCGATGCTCAAGATCCTCGACCAGGCGTCGCCGGCCATCGTGCTCTTCGGCCAGACCAACCTCGGCCGCGATCTCGCGCCGCGCCTGGCCTTCCGGCTGGGTACCGGCGTGATCATGGACACCGTCGAGCTCGCCATGGAAGGCGACAGGCTGCTCGGCACGCGGCCCGCCTACGGCGGCAACGCTCGCGCCGTGAACATCGTGCGCGGCGATCCACAAATCGCCACCGTGCGCGCGAAATCGCAGGACGCGTCCGCACCGGACGGCTCGCGCCAGGGCCAGGTGACGAAGGTTGACGCCGGCATCGATGCCTCGGCGGTGCGGCTGAAGGTCACGGACCGCAAGGGAGTCTCGGCCGAGGGCGTCCGCCTGGAGGACGCCGACGTCGTCGTTTCCGGCGGCCGGGGCCTCGGCGGGCCGGAGAACTTCCATTTGATCGAGGAGCTGGCGCACGCGCTGGGCGGCGCCGTCGGCGCGAGCCGCGCCGTCTGCGACCTCGGCTGGCGGCCGGTGTCGGAGCAGGTCGGCCTGACCGGCAAAGTCGTCAGCCCGACGCTCTACATCGCCGTCGCGATCTCCGGCGCCAGCCAGCACATGGCCGGCTGCTCCGGCTCGAAGAACATCATCGCGGTCAACAAAGACGCCGACGCGAACATCTTCAAGGCATCGCGCTTCGGCATCGTCGAGGACTTCGCTAAGGTATTGCCGCCGCTCATCGAGGCCGTCAAGAAGGAAAAGGGCGCGTAGCGCTCTCCATGGGCAAGCTCACAGACCTGATAAAGCGCGTCGGACGCCGCGAGCCGGAACCCATGGGCTTCGGCGCGGCCGTGCGCAAGTCGCAGGCGACGATGCTCCTCGTCGCCATCGCGGGCGACCGCTGGTCGCGCGCGGCGGGCGACGCCGTCGAGGCCGGCGCCAACGTGGTGCTGCTAAGCGGCCGCCCGAGCGATAAGGATGTCTCGGAAGCCGTTGCTGCGGCGAGAGACCGCGCCTGTGGTCTGCTCGCCGGCGACGCTTCGACCGAGCAGCTCCTTCGCTTGAAGGAAGCCGGTGTCGATTTTGCCGTGCTGGGCCCGAACGCACCGGCCGCCGCGACCGTGGACCAGAAGCTCTCGCTCGTCTTCGAGCTGCGCGACGATCTGCCGGACATCCAGCTGCGAGCGCTCGAAACGCTTCCCTTCGACGCGATCTACATCGATCGCGATGGCGCGCCGATCACCATCATGCGCTTGGTTGAGTTGCAGCGGATCGCGGGGCTCGTGCGCAAGCCGCTGTTCGTGCACGTCCCGCTCGACTGCAGCCAGGCGGACCTCGTCGCTCTGCGCGATGCCGGTGTCGCGCTGGTGGGCGTCGACATGAACGACCGCAACGCGAACGATGCGCTACGCAAGCTGCGCGAAATGATGGATACGCTGCCCCGCCGCCGCGTGCGCAGCGACGAGCGCGCCAGCGTCGCGCTCCCTCGCACCCACGGCGAGTCCGAGGACGAAGACGAAGAGGACGACGAGTAGGCTTACTCCTCGGCAAAGAAGCGGCGCTTCGTCTCCTCGCTGAGCACAGTCGACTCGGGACCGCTGAAGATGGCATCAGGGACGCGCGTCGGGTCCTGTGCGATGAGCGGAAACGCGCGCTGGCGGCGAGCGTCCGCTTCGGGGCCCGTCTCGTAGAAGAACTGGGTGAGCCAGTCCTCCACCGTGTGGATCACGTTATAGTAGCCGTCGTGCGCCTTCGCATAGGCGTGGCCGGCCGCATCCCAATCGTCGCTCGCCGAAAGCGCGTCGCGCAGCTCACGCGCGTCCCGCAACGTCAGGGAGAGCCCCTGCCCCCAGGACGGGTCGCTGTGCGCCGCCGCGTCACCGATGAGCGCCAGGCCGTCCTTGTACGGGTGGTCGACCCAGCAGTCGGCTCCCTCGAACGTCGCCAGCGGCCCGGCCGCCTGCGCGCCCTCGAAATACTCTGGCGGCATGCCTGTCTTGACGGCTTCGGCGACGAACTTCGAGACGTCCTTGTCGCCCTGCAGCCGCAGCCCGCGGTCGACGCCGCAGATGAAATAGGTGCGCACCCGCTTCCCTCCCTGTGGGAAGAGGATCGTCGCTGTGCCGTGCTCCAGATCGTTCGCCAAGCGCACGGTGTCATCAGGCGCGGACGTGTTCGCGAACAGGAGCCCGGAGATTAGCAGCCGGTCCCGATCGCGCTTCTCGGCGAAGCTGCCCCACTTGCGCGCCAGCGAGCCGCGACCATCCGCCGCCACGACGAGCCGCGCCTCGATGCGCTCCGACTTCCCGCCATCGCTCTCGATCTCGACGCTGGGCGACTTGCCGAGCGTGACGCTCTTGGCGCGCACACCGCGCCTGACCTCGGCGCCGGCGGTCTCGGCGGCGGCGAGCAGCGTCTCCTGCATCTTGGGATGATAGAACGCCAGCGTGGGCAGGCCCTGGGGCGTCGTCGCGGCCATCTCGCGGTGCATTACAGTCATCGGGCCGATGCAGGTATCCCACCACGGCACCTCGTGTCCGCAGCCCGCCAGCAGATCATAGATACCCAGCTCGCGCGCTTCGCCGGAGCCCCACGAGGTCATGCCTTCGCCCCGGACGCGGTCCTTGAAGTTCGTCTCGCGCTCCAGCACCAGCACGCGCGCGCCACGCTCCGCCATCGATCTCGCGAACGCCGCGCCGCCCAATCCCCCGCCGATCGTGATGATGTCGTACGCTGTCATACTTCCTCCTGTTTCGAATGCTCCTCTATTCGCGGATCCTCGCCCGCCGTAGCTCTGAAAGCTTAGCGCCCGTGCCGCCGCGGCGCACCGCGATCAGCTCCGCCACGATCGCCACCGCGATCTCCTCCGGCGTCTCCGCGCCGATGTCCAGCCCGATGGGCGTGTGCACGCGCTCCAGCGCCTCGCGCGAGAAGCCCTCGCGCGCGAGATGCGTCAGCACCGTTCCGACGCGCCGCAGACTCCCGATCATGCCCACGTACGCCGCGCCCGACGACACCACTTCGCGCAGCGACAGCTCATCCTGCTTGTGCCCGCGCGAGACGAGTACAACATACGTGTTGTCATCGATGCGGAGGCGGTGTAGCTCCTCGATGAAGTCGCCGCAGATCACCTCATCCGCCGTCGGGAAGCGCTCGCGGTTCGCAAAGGCCTCGCGGTCGTC
>JBGQHA010000103.1:0-8055 GCA_041497735.1 Dehalococcoidia bacterium
ACTCGTGCGCTGATTGCCGAAGACGGAGTCGGGGCGCCAGTAGTTCAGGTGGAGCGCGTGGCCCTGGTTGGTGAAGTACTGCGTGAACAGGACGTGGTTGAGCACGTAGTAGTCTTCCGCGCCGATGGCGGCCGAGGTCATGGTTTCGTCGTAGACGCGGTACAGGATGTGGAACTCGCCCGCCGGCGTCTCCCAGCCGTCCTTTCCGGTCGTCACGAGGGCGGTGTAGTAAGGCGAATTACCCACCATCGCCGTCGCGGTCTGACTCGAGATGTTGACGTCAACCCAATGCTCTCCGGGCCCGATCGGCAGGCCGGGGACGTAGTAGGGCGTATTGGTCGGCGTCGGCGATGGCGTGGATGTTGGCGTGGGCGTCGGCGTTGCGGTCGGCGTCGGCGACGGCGTAGCGGTCGGTGTGGGCGTTGGTGTCGGATCGGCTGACCAGGCGAAGCCGGCGCCGAAACAGCCCGTGATGGCGACCACGGCCACCATCGCTCCCGCCAGCAGCGCCATCATCGCGCCAACGACCGGCCGGCGCCGGGACGGCCCGCGCAGCGCCTCGTGGACGGGCGGCTCGCGCGGCTCGGCTTCAGCCTGCGTGCTCATCGCCACACACGGGAAACGGCTCTGCGCTCGTCGAGTTTCATCCCACCTTCAGGCTCAGTCTACTTCTCCGAATCGCAAGGTTCCATCACCCGCCGATTGACACAGGATCGGCCTCCGGCATAATGGGGTTAGCGTCGCGCTCAAAAGGGAGGCTGGAGGCCCCGCCATGATTTCCCGCCGCACCCTGCGTCAGCCCAGAGTAGCGCTTCCGGATGCGCTGCTCTCCCTAGCCGCATCGCTTCAGGATGCCGGCGGGCGCGACGAAGCGCTCGATCGGCTGACAAGCGTCCTCGCGGCGCGCGAGATCGCCTGCGCGCTGCTGATCCAGACGCACAACGACGACGGTCTGCTCCTGGAACGCTCAACGCTGGCGCTGCCGCCCGACGTTTGGGGACGGCCGCTCCGACTGCCCTGGTTGACATCGGCCATCTTGCGCCACCGCCCTTCTCTCCAGCGCGACGTTGCGCCCGCGTTTACCGAGGCGGGCGCCGGCCGCTCGTTGCTCACCGACCGGACGCACGGCCCGCTCATCGCGGCGTCGTTCGCCGCCGGCGGCAAGCGCGGCGTGCTCTGCTTGGCCGGCCGCGAGTTGGACGAGCGCGCGGTGCCCTCGGTCTGGGCGCTCGCGCTGCAGGTTGGGTCGGCGCTCCAGCCTGTCCCGAACGGCGTAACCGCCGCCGCGGAGCCCGGCGACCTCTCGCTCTTCCACGAGCTGACAAGGCGGCTCAGCCACTCGCTCGAAGGCGAAGGCGTGGTCCAAGCCGCGCTCGAAGTACTCGCTCCGTCGCTTGGGTTCCAGGCGGCCGCCGCGGTGGGCTGTCGCGGGGCGGAAGACGTCACCACCGTCTACACCACGACCGAGCTTGACCCGGGAGCCGCGAGCGCCATGGCGGCCGGAGCGCTCGACGCCTTCCTCAAGCTCACGGGTAGCGAGCACCGTGACCATACGCGACCTCCGTTCCAGATCGAACGCCTGCCGGCAAGCGGTGCGCACGCGCCGCGCGACACGCGGCCGGGCAGCACGCTCGACGCGCCGCTTGTGTTGGAGGGCGGCGTGCGCGGCCTGCTGCGCATCATCTCAGCGCACGACGATCACTTCGATGCCACCAAGGAGCGGCTCTTCTACACCGTCGCCAACCAGATCTCGCTCTCGTTGGAACGCATCGACGCGCAGCAGAAGGCGGAGCGCGCCCAGCTCGCGTCACTCGCGGAAAGCCTCGACGACGGCATCGCGCTCGTCGACGAATCGCTGCGGCTGACGTCGCTCAACCGCGCGGCGAAGGAGCAGATCGCCTCGCTACTGAGCCGGGGTGTGCGCGAAGGCGACTCGCTGGCCGACACGCCGCTGGCGGAGCTGGCACGCGCCGCCCTCTCGACACAGAAGCCCACCCAGCGCCGGGAGCTGCCCGGCGGCGTCACATCGGGCGCGCGCCGCTACGTCGTCGGGATGGCAGCGCCGCTCGCAGGCTCGCCGGAGGGATCGGCGGCCGTCATCGTGCTGCGCGACATGACGGAGGAGCGCCTGATGCAGGAGCGCCTTCTGCAGTCCGAGAAGATGGTCTCGGTCGGCCAGCTCGTCTCTGGTGTCGCACACGAGCTGAACAACCCGCTCACCGGCATCATGGGCTTCGCGCAGCTGCTCCTGCAGCGCGACCTGGACGACACGACGAAGCGCGACATGGAAACGATCTATGCGGAGGCGGAGCGCGCGGCGAAGATCGTGCAGAACTTGCTGTCGTTCGCGCGACGGCGGCGCGCGGAGAAGGAGCTCGTCAACCTGAACTCACTGCTCGAGCGCGTGCTGGAGCTGCGCAACTACGACCTGCGCGTGAAGAACATCGATCTCGAGCTGGACCTGGACGAGAAGCTCCCCGACACGATGGTCGACGCGGACCAGATCCAGCAAGTCTTCCTCAATCTGATCATCAACGCAGAGCAGGCGATGCTCTCCGCGCGCGGCGAAGGCAAGCTTACGGTGCGTACACGGCGGCACGACGGCTCCATTCGCATCAGTTTCCACGATGACGGGCCCGGCATGGAGCCCGAGACGCTCCGCCGTATCTTCGATCCGTTTTTCACGACGAAGGACACCGGCGAGGGTACCGGCCTTGGTCTGACCATCTCCTACGGCATCATCGATGACCACAGCGGCCGCATCTGGGCGGAGAGCCAGCCCGGCCGCGGCGCAACCTTCATCATCGAGCTGCCGGTCGTCCAGGGACGCGAAACTCCGCGCGGGCCCGTGGTCGAGGAGCCGGAGTCGGCGGTCACGCCGCGCTCCATCCTCGTCGTCGACGACGAGGCGAGTATCCAGCGCCTGCTCGGCAGCATCCTGGAGCTGGACGGCCACCACGTCGAGACCGCTCGCAACGGCCGCGAGGCGCTGGAGCGCATCGGGCGGCATCGCTACGACGTGATCATCACCGATATCAAGATGCCCGACATGGACGGCCGCGAGCTCTACCAGCGCCTTCTCAACCTCAACCCCGCGCTCGCGCACCGCACGATCTTCATCACTGGCGACACCGTGAGCCCCGACACGCGCAGCTTCCTTCAGCAGGTCAACAACCCCTGCCTCACCAAGCCCTTCCGCGTGCGCGAAGTGCGCGAGATGATCAGCGAGATCCTGGCCGAAGGAAGCTAGCTTCCTTCGCCACGGGCAGCCGTCGCGCTATCATGCGGCGCCATGTCCCACCACGTCCCACATCGTCCAAGCCCCCTCGCTGTCGCCCGCGAGTGGCGCGCGCGGCCTGGGCGCCGCGAGGCGACACACGGTGGCCAACCGTTCATCATCGTCACCGGCGCCGGGCGATCGGGCACGAGCGCCGTCGCGCGCGTGCTGCACGAGTCAGGCGTCAGCATGGGCACCAACCTCGCCGCGCCGTCCGACGCCAACGCCGACGGCTTCTACGAGGACTGGGGCGCGCTCTGGCTGAACGAACGCATCTTGCGCGACTGCGGCGTGGGCGACCGCTGGCGGCCCGAACGCTGGCCATCGCGCGCGACGGTCCGCGCCGCCGCGCGTGGACATCGAGACGAAATGGCGGCGCTCGTCGCGAACGCCACGGACGGCTGGAAGGACCCGCGCTTCTCGATCACGCTCGAAGCGTGGCTGCCGCTCCTGCCGTCACGAACGAAGCTCATCGTCTGCTTGCGCAGCCCCGCGGCGTACGCCGAGTCCGTCGTGCGCGTGTACGGCCTGGTCGATCGCGCGGCGGCGGAGCGGCAGTGGGCGCGCCACTATCAGCGGCTGCTCGCCGTGATCCATGAGCACGCGCTCGAAGCGATCTGCATCGAGTACGACACGCTGGTCGAGCGACCCGAAGAGACGGTCGCGGCTCTCTCCTCGTTCATCGGCCGGCAGCTGTCAGCAGAGCACGTGAACGCGCCGCTGCGCCGCTACGTGCATGCGGTGCCGGAGCGGTACCGCACCCTGTACGACCAGGTGCTGGGATTATCGCCGCTCAAGCCCGCACCGCGAATCGACCATCCCCGCGACGACGCCACCGGCGTCGAGATCTCGTCCGCGGAGGTCACTCGTCGCGCAGCAGAGATCGCAGGGAGCGTGCGGCACGCACGACGCGAATGGGAGACAAACGTGGGCATGCCGAAGCCAGCCACGAGCACGGCCGCCCGCACCGCCTCGGAAGCCTATCGATCGGTGCTCTGCGAAACGCAGCGCGAGCTCGCCACGCTGCCGGGCGCGCCACACCTCGCGCGCGACGTGGATCTGCAACGCATGATCGTGGAGCTGACGATCGCGGCGATGGCGGAAGACGATCCCCGCACGATGAGAGCGGCCGTGCGCGCCTGGAAACGTTTCGGCAGGTCGACTACTGCGCTTGCGCCCAGCGCTTGAGCGCGTCCTGGGCCAGCGCGTACGGGCCGGGCACCGCCTGCTGCCAATCGCCCGGGAGTATGAGCTGTACGGGCGCTGCGCGGAAAAACTTGAACCGATAGTACAAGATGTTGGGAAGATCGAACTGGATGTAGCTGGCCGATTCGTTCAGCTTCCCTCGCAGCGTATCGATCACTTGCTGGGGCACCTGGCCCGCCGGATACGTATCGCCCAGGAGCACGAGGGCATCGGTCTCGTTGAGCTGGCCGGCGCGCAGCCACTCGGCGCGCGCGTGGGCGAGCTCGCCCTTGGCTGAATACCAGCGGCCGAGTGCGGTGCGCGCCGGACCGAAGTCAGGCTGGCGCTTCACCGCATCATCGATCAGCGCGAACGCGCCTTCCAGGTCGTTTCGTTGAATGAGCGCCTCCCCGAGGGCGACCTTCGCCGCTTGATCGCTCTGATCGTCCAGCACGTGTTTCGTGCAGTCGGAGAGCGCGTGGGCGTCGGCGGCGCCAACGGGCGCGCCGGCGTTGATCAGATCGAGCACGGCGCACGCGTTGAACACGAGCACCGAGTGGCTGAGGATGTCGTTGAAATGGTCCTGACGGAACTGGCTTCCGCGCCAGAACGGAGAGTTCGCGAGGTTGAGATCGAGATAGAGCGCCTGCGCGTACACATCGATCGCGTCGTTGTCCCAGCCCGTCTTCTCGAGCGCTGTGGCCGCCGCCACGACGATCGCGACGTCGCTGTTCGCGTAATGGATGGCGGCGAGCGCCTGCTCGCGCGCCTGCTCCCGATCCCCCTGCGCGGCGAGCAGGAGCGCCAGGTTCACGTGGCCGAGGGCGCTGCGCGGCTCCAGCTCCAGTCCGCGCTGGAGCTGCGCTTCGGCATCCGGCAGGAGCGACGGATCGCCGTCAAGGTACGCCTGACCGAGCACCATGCCGTACTGAAAGCGGTAGATCGCGAACTCCGGGTCGAGCTGGACGGCCCGCTGCGCCTGGTCAATCGCCGGCTGCCAATTCGCGGTAACGGCGTTGTGGATCGAATTGCTGTACTCGTAGTGCGCGACGTCCAGCCGTCCCCACGTGATCAGCAGCCCGGCGAGCGCGACCGGCACGACGGCCCGCGCGAGAAGCTGCAGGCTCCCGATGACATCGAGGCGGGTGTCGTCGAGGAAGCCGCGGCCCTCCTGATAGCTGAGCGCCGCGACGGCACCCACCGCGGCGAGCGCAACCAGCGGCCCCTTGAAGCTGTTGGGCGCATCGAACAGGCTGAACACGGCGAATGCGCTGAGCGCACCGGCGGATGCGATGATGCTGAGCTGCGCGTCGCCTTCCGATTCCCGCACGCCGCGAATGATCAGCCAGCCCAGCGACCCCACGAGCAGGAACATTGCCGCGACGCCCGGCACGCCGGAATCGATCGCCGTCTGCAGGTAGCCGTTGTGCGAGTGAATGGCGTGGTTCGGGTCCTGTCCGCTGTACTGCGGGTACAGCAGTCCGTAGACTCCGGGCCCCGTGCCGACGAGCGGGTGGTCCCTGATCATCGATGCGCCCGCTTCCAGTACGTCCTGCCGCGGCGAGCCCGACTCGCGGAAGAGCCAGATCGGCCGCGCATTCACCGATCGCGCGGCAACCGCGACGACGATGATCGCCAGCGCCAGCGCGATCGTCGTCGTTCCCAGCGCGATGCGTCCGCGCAGCGTATCGACGTTGATCATGCGCGTCGCCGCGCGGCCTTGTTCGGTAACGATGAGCCAGAGCAGCCCACTCACGGCGAGCCCGACCGCCGCGCCCAGCCACGCCGAGCGCGCAAGCGAAAGAAACAGCGCGATCGTGACGGCGAGCCCGCCGAGCGCCGCCAGCGCGCGAAACGCGACCGGCACACGGCGCACCAGCATCGCCGCGAAGAACGGCAGGCTCATCGCGAGGATGGCGCCGAGGAGGTTCGGGTGATCGCCGACGTCGTGCAGCTTGGGAACTGTCGGCGGTAGCAGGTCGTAGCCGCCGCGCACTGCGTGTGTGAAGCGCAACCAATCGAGATAGTCTCCGCCGACGACCCAGATGCCGCGCAGCGCCGCGGCCAGCACCGCTAGCATGAGCGCCAGCTCGAGCTGCCAGCGGCGGATCAGATCGTGGTCGGAGAGCACGTAGTAGATGCCGATCGCCATGAGACCCGTGAGCGAGACCTCCAGGCTCACGCGCCAGTTGAGCGAAGTGCCCGTCGTGATCAGCAGGACCGCCAGCAGCGCGATGATCGGCGCGTCGAGCGGGCTGCCGCCGGGCAGCCGACGCCGCATGATGAGCGAAGACAGGTACAGCGCCAGCACCAGGCCGGTCACGGCGTGCAGCACGACCGTCGCGCGGAACGTCTCGACCGCGATGTACGGCAGCGGCGTCAGAAGGTAGAAGCCGATCCACGAGCCCGCCAGCGCGACGACGGCGAGATCGAGCGCGCGCCGCGCGGCCGGTGAGCGCAGCGATTCCAATCGCGCGGTCTGCGGCGGGGCAGCGAGTAGCGCGTCGAGCGCGCTTGGGGGCGTCTCGGCCCAGGGCTGTGATGACTGAGCCATTCCAGCGAACCTGCGCTCCACCCTAACCGCCTGACGAATCGCGGTCAACCGACGAGACAACCTGAGCGCTGCTGGCTCACGGCCGACTGCTATGATTCGCCCATGGGAACGATTCGCGGCATCTTCTACGATGCCGGGCGCACGCTGATCAAGCCGCGACCGGAAGCGCACGATATCTGGGAGTTTCTCTCCAGCCAGCTCGGCATCGAGCTGGCCCGCAAGCGCGCGCTGCCGGATGTCGGCCACTTCTTCTACGCCCGGCTCGGGCAGGACGGCCTGGGCGCGTACGACTCCGACGAGCGCGCGCGCAGCTTCTGGACCGAGTACTACGTCCACGCGCTGCTTGAAGCCAGCGTCGACCTCCCCCACGCACAGCTCGTCTCGGCGGCACACGCGCTCTACGGTTGGTACCAGCTCCCCGAGCAGTGGGAGCCGTATCCGGACGTGATCGAAGCGCTCTGTCGCGCACGCGCGCGCGGGCTGGTGCAGGGCGTCGTCTCCGACTGGGGGACAGACCTCGTGCCGCTGCTGCACGCGCACGAGCTGACACAGCACCTCGACTTCGTCGTCGCCTCCGCGGCGATGGGCACCGCGAAGCCGCACCCGGACATCTTCCGCTTCGCGCTGACGCGCGCCGGCCTCGCGCCGGACGAAGTGCTCTACGTTGGCGACTCCTACATCTCCGACGTGCTCGGCGCGCGCGCGGTCGGCATCTCCGCCGTGCTGCTCGACCGCGAAGGCAAAGCGCCGCCGGTCGACTGCAGGGTCGTAAGCTCACTGCTGGAGCTGCTCGATGTCGTGGAGGCTGCCGCGTGAAGGTCTACCTCGTGCGCCATGGCGCCGTCACGGTGCAGCCGGGACTGCCGCCGGCGCAGTGGCACCTTTCGCCGCAGGGCCGCGCCGCGGCCGATACGCTGGCAGACGAGCCGTTCTGGCCGCACGTGCGTGGCATCCACACCAGCGCCGAGCCGAAGGCGGAGGCGACGGCGCAGCGCATCGCGGCGCGGCACGCGCTGCCGATACGCATCGAGCCGGAGCT
>JBGQHA010000104.1:0-8046 GCA_041497735.1 Dehalococcoidia bacterium
ACCGACCTGCGCCACGAGTGGTCGCACGCGAACACCGTCGTGCCGCTGCCCGGCGGCGACGTGATGGTGAGCTTCCGCAACATCTCGACCGTCGTGCGCATCGATCGCAAGACGGGCGACATCGTCTGGCGGCTGCGGCCGCCGCTGCTAGCGCAGCAGCACGACCCGAATATGCTGCCGAACGGCAACGTGCTGATCTTCAACAACGGCAGCCGTCGCGCGAACAACCCGCTCATATTCTCGAGCGTGATCGAGGTGGAGCCCGAGTCTGGCAAGGTGGTGTGGGAGTACCGCGATTCGTCATCGATGCTGAGCTTCTTCAGCAGCTACATCTCGGGCGTGCAGCGCCTCCCGAACGGCAACACGCTGATCTGCGAAGGGCTGACGGGGCGCATCTTCGAGGTGACGGCGCTGTGCGAGGTGGTGTGGGAGTACGTCAACCCGCACTACTACACCGCACGGGTCTTCGGCGAGAGCAACGCGGTCTTCCGCGCCTTCCGCTACGGGCCGGAGCGCTTCCTGAACTTGACCTAGCGCCCCCATGGTTGTAGAGCGGAGCGCGATGAAGAGCCGCGGCCGGACCGTTGCATCAAGAGATCGCGTCTTACCCGCGCTCAAGGTCCTGCTCGACCAGCGCTCCGTCGAGACCCAGGCGGAGGCAGCGAGGAAGCTGGGCGTCAGCCGGGAGCGGGTGAGGCAACTCATCAACCGTCACGGCCTCTGGAAGCCACGCGGGAGAAGGAGGCCGGCCTATCGCTGTCCTGAGTGCCACAAGCAGGTTGCCCAGAAGCTCCAGGGCGTCTGTGGGGGCTGCCGGCGGAAGGCCGTCTACAGGCCGATCAAGGAGTTTTGCGTTAGAGGCCATCGTCGAACGCGGGACAATCTCTACGTCCAACTCAATTCTGTTGGCCGCAGGCGCTACCCCTGCAAGATGTGTGCGCACGCACGCAGTAAGCGCTGGCGAGCGCGGCGGAGGCAGCTGGTCCAAAGCGGCCGGCTTGTGCTCCGCCCACCAAAGGAGTTTTGCGTCCGAGGCCACAAGTACGAGCTAGATCCCGGCTTCGCCAAGAGAGGCCAGACTCGTTGTAGAGAGTGTGCGAAAGTGTACTCGGCTACTCCCCGAAGGAATAGCGAGAAGATTAGCGACAGGCGTAAAGCGGGGCCTCGCTGAACATCATGAAGGATCACCCTGACCTTTCCGAAGGGCGCGCTCGCGTAGGCCGCCCTTCGACTGGCTCAGGGTGATCCATGTAAGGTCAAAGTGTAGCGCCGATCATGGACCTGCAAGACCGGTTCGCTGTGATTGCCGGTGGCGCGAACGCGATCAGCGCTGACGCCGCGCGGCTGATAGCGATCCGCGCACAGGGGCTCGCGCTCACGAGCGACCGCCCGAAGAGCGTCGCCGACGTCCTTCGCCGCACCGGCGCCGTGCAGCTCGACACCATCTCCGTGCTCGCCCGCTCGCATGAGCTCGTCGCGTACGCCCGGCTCGGGCCGGTAGGCCGCACCGCAGTCGAGGACGCGTACTGGGGCGAGCCGGCTAAGGCGTTCGAATACTACGCGCACGCAGCCTGCGTCCTACCCATCGAGATGTGGCCGTACTTTGCGTTCCGGCGCGAGCAGCTTGGCCGGCACATCATTCCCGACCACGCCGCGAGCGAGAAGATGCTCAACGAAGTGCGGGCACGGCTGAAGGACGGGCCGGTGACGGCGACCGACCTGGGCGGCGCGCGCAAGAGCGTGGCGGGTTGGTGGAACTGGTCGGACGCAAAGCGCGCGCTCGAAACCCTCTACAGGCGTGGCGAGGCGATCTGCGCGACCCGACGCAACTGGAAGCGCGTGTACGACCTGCCCGAGCGCATCGTGCCGCGCGAATTGCTGCGACAGGAGTACTCACCGGAGGAGTGCTATCGCCATCTCACACGGGCAGCCGGCAAGGCGCTCGGCGTCGGCACCGCGCGCGACATCGCCGGCTACTATCATCTGCTCACTCACTACATGGGCCGCACGCTCGACCGGAGGCGCCTGTTCGCTGATGCGCTTGCCGATAGCGGCCTCGTTCCCGTCCAGGTCGAAGGCTGGAAGGAGCCCGCCCTCGCCGATCCGGCAGCGCTCAAAGCTCGCGCGCCGCGCAGCTATCGCACGACGCTTCTCTCCCCGTTCGACTCCCTGGTGTGGGCGGATCCGCCGCCGCCCGGCGAGCCGCCGCGCGAACGCACCAGACGCCTCTTTGGCTACGACATGCTGCTCGAGGTGTACCTACCGAAGGACAAACGCGTGCACGGGTACTTTACGATGCCGCTGCTCGCAGGCGGACGCATCGCGGGGCACGTCGATCCGGCGCGTGAGGGGCGCACGCTCGTCGCGCGTAACGTGTCCCTGCACGACGCGGCGGCAGTCGATGACATGGCATCTGCGCTGCGCGAGGTGGCTGAGTGGGTCGGCTGCGACGCAGTGCGACTTGAGCGTGTGCAACCTCGCGGCATCGCGACCGCTCTTAAGCGTGCGCTGGGCTAAGGCGAATGACGTGGCTGCGTCCGATCAACGTAGATCCTTCTCGACGCGCTTCAACAGCACCGCATTCGTCGCGACAATGATCGAGCTCACTGACATCAGCAGCGCCGCCCACTCGGGCCTAAGCTCGAGGCCTATCGATGGGTAGAGTGCGCCGGCCGCGATCGGTATAGCAAGCACGTTGTAGATGCTCGCCCAGAAAAGGTTCTGCTTCATCTTCGTGACCGTTGCTTTGCTTAAACGGATTGCCCGCAGGACGTCAAGCGGGTCGCTCTTCATGAGCACGACGCGCGCCGTTTCGATGGCAACATCGGTGCCCGCGCCGATCGCAATGCCGATGTCCGACTGAGCCAGCGCAGGAGCATCGTTCACGCCGTCGCCGACCATGGCAACGAACTTACCTTCCTCCTGCAATTGCTTCACAAGGCGAGCTTTGTCGGCCGGCAGGACTTCCGCGAAGACGCGTAAAATGCCCAACTCATGGGCAACGGCGTTGGCCGTGCGCTCGTTGTCGCCGGTGAGCATTACCGTTTCGATACCGAGTCGGTTTAGTTGCTGTATGGCCAAACGGGCCGTCGGCTTGATCGTGTCGGCGACTGCAACGATGCCGGAAGGCTTTCCATCGATTGAAACGAACATCGGCGTGTTCCCCGCTTGGGCCAGATCGCTCGCGTCGCCCGCCAGGTCGTCTAGGCTGATCCCGCGTTGCCCCATAAGCGCTTTGTTTCCGACGAGTAGCTTGTGGCCGTCCACCGTCGCCTCAAGTCCCATCCCATGGATCGCGGTGAAGCCTTCAGCCTTGGGAATCGCAAGTTTCCGTGCTCGCGCTCCTTCGACAATTGCCCGCGCGAGCGGGTGCTCGCTGCCCACCTCCGCCGATGCCGCCAGCCGAAGGACTTCGTTCTCTTCCACTCCCTGAGCGATCACGCGACGGAGCTCCGGCCTGCCTTCGGTAAGCGTACCCGTCTTATCTAGGACGACCGCCGAGATTCGCGAGACTCCTTCGAGCGTCGCGGCGTCTTTGATGAGAATGTTGTGTCGAGCACCCAGTCCTGTGCCAACTGCCACTGCTGTAGGAGTCGCCAGGCCGAGCGCATCGGGACAAGCGATGACCACTGCGGAGATCGCGAACGTAAGCGAAAACAGTGCGCTCTCTGAGCCAGCGACGTACCACAGAACGAATGTCACGATGCCCGAACCGACTGCCAGTATGACGAGGTATTGCGCAGCCGTGTCCGCGAGCCGCTGTCCCGGGGCCTTCGAACTCTGCGCCTCTTCGACAAGCTTGACGATCTGGGCGAGTGCTGTCTCCGCACCGACTTTCGTCGCGCGAAATGTCACCGCGCCGGTCTTGTTGATGGAGCCACCGATAACTTCATCGCCCGGCCCCTTGTCGAGCGGGACCGATTCTCCCGTCACAAGCGCCTCGTCGAGCGCGGTATCGCCGGATTCGATGGTCCCGTCGACCGGTACCTTGTCGCCCGGCCGCAGCACGACTCGATCTCCGACGACGATCTCGCTCGTGGGCAACTCTACTTCGCCGCCACCCCGAATAACCGTGGCTTTCGGGGGAACGAGATCGAACAGCGCGCGGAGAGCGTCGGTTGTCCCGCGGCGCGACTTCATTTCCATCCAGTGACCGAAAAGCACGAACGTGACCAGCATGCCTGCTGCCTCAAAGAAGGTATCACCGAGACCAGCGAACGTGATGAACGCGCTGAACCCCCACGCTGTGAGGACCCCGGTAGCGATGAGCAAGCTCATGTTGAGAGAGCGGTGCCGCAGCGAGCGTGCCGCGCCTCCGATGAACACCCATCCCGCCCACCAGACGACTGGGGTACTCAGGACGAGCATGATCCAGTTGTTGTTGAATGGGCCGGTCGGCAAGTCGATGCGGAAGAAGTCGGTGCCCAGAGATGAATAGAGGACGGTCGGGATCGTCAACAGGAGCGCTACGAAAAAGCGATTTCGCATATCGCGCTCCATCGCCTTCGCCATCGTTGGATCGGACATGTCGTGGTCCATGCCGGCATGAGATGCGGCCTTGCCGTGCTCCATCTCGTGGGTTGCATGCGCGGATGTCGAAGGCATTTCAAACTGCATACGATCATGCGCGCCGCCCATCGTGATTGGCGACATCTGCGCTTGATGCGCGACGTGCGTCATCTCGGACGAAGGTGCTGCCCCGTAGCAAGTGCAGCGGCGTGTTCCGTCGATGAGCGCACGAATCCGCGACTCGTCGATCATGTTCGGATGGTATGCGACAGTCACGGTCTTGGTTCCGAAGTTAACCCGGGCGCTGGTGATGTGCGGCGCCCTCCGAAGCGCGGACTGTAGCTCTTCGGCGCAGCAGATGCAGTAGAGATTGCTGACCGGAACCGTCAGTTCCCTGGCGGCTTCGTGTTCCCGATGCGCGTGGCTCATGTTCTTATGAGCACCTCGGCCCCTTTACCCCGTGAGCTGCCGCAGTATCGTCGCGCTGTCGAAGTAGACGCGCTCGCAGACGAGATCGGCGCCCTCGAAGATGAAGAAGGCGGTCATGCGGCAGCGGAACGCCTTCCCCGTCGGCTCCAGGCTGCCGAGGCGGCCCTTGTTCGTGCCGAGCAGCCAGAACTCCACGATGACGGCGTCGTCCGCGTGGCGAAGCGAGATCAGCTCGTTGCGCTGATCGGGGAACGCCTTGCGCGAATCGACGAAGTAGCGCGCAACCTCGTTCGCGCCGTCATGTACGGTATCGATCGCGATCAGCTCGTAGCGCGGGTGGGTGAACGTGCCGAGCGCCGCCTCGAAATCGAGGGCGTTCTCGGCCTCCATGTGCCGGCGGACGGTTGCTTCGCGGGCCTGGCGGATGTCGTCCACGAGGGTGGACGCTAGACGTCCAGGTTGCGGACCTGGGCGGCGTGGGCCTGGATGAACTTCTTGCGCGGCTCTACTTCCTCGCCCATGAGCTGCGAGAAGATGAGGTCGGCCTCCATCGCGCTCTCGATGTCGACGCGGAGGAGCGTGCGCTTCTCCGGGTCCATCGTCGTCTCCCAGAGCTGCTCCGGGTTCATCTCGCCGAGACCCTTGTAGCGCTGGATGGTGACGGTCTTGCCTTCCTTGCGCTTCTGGAAGTCGTCCAGCTCCTTGTTGCTGAAGAGCCAGGCGACATCCTTGCCGGATGCGGCCCGGTAGAGTGGCGGCTGAGCGATGTACAGATAGCCATGATCGATAAGGTCCTTGTAGTAGCGGAAGAAGAACGTGAGCAGCAGCGTGCGGATGTGCGCGCCGTCGACGTCGGCGTCGGTCATGATGATGACGCGGTGATAGCGCAGCTTGTCCATGTTGAGCTGCTCGCCGAAGCCGGCGCCGAGCGCGCTGATCAGCACGCGCAGCTCCTCGTGCGAGAGCATCTTCTCCAGCCGCGCCTTTTCGATGTTGAGGATCTTGCCCTTGAGCGGCAGGATTGCCTGGAAGCGCCGGTCGCGCCCCTGCTTCGCAGAGCCGCCGGCCGACGGGCCCTCGACGATGTAGAGCTCGCAGTGCTCGGGATCGCGGTCGGAGCAGTCGGCCAGCTTGCCGGGCAGGTTGCTGCCGTCCAGCAACCCCTTGCGCACGACGAGGTCGCGGGCCTTGCGGGCCGCCTCCCGCGCGCGGGCGGACAAGATGCACCTATCGATGATCTTGCGCGCTTCGGACGGGTGCTCTTCCAGGTACGCGCTGAGCTGCTCGCCGATGACCGACGCAACGTGGCCGGTGACCTCAGGGTTGCCGAGACGCGTCTTAGTCTGACCCTCGAACTGAGGCTCAGGCAGCTTGACGCTGATCACGGCGACGAGCCCCTCCCGGACGTCCTCGCCGGTGAGGTTGGGGTCGTCCTCCTTGAGCTGCTTTTGCTTGCGCGCGTATTCGTTGAGGACGCGCGTCAGGGCGGTGCGGAAGCCGGTCAGGTGGCTGCCACCATCGATGGTGTTGATCGTATTCGCGAACGAGAACGTGGCCTCCGAGAAGCCGTCGTTGTACTGGATCGCGCACTCAATGTGCGTCGTCTCCGCGTCCTTTTCGATGTAGATCGGGCGCGGATGGAGCACGTCGCGTTCGCGGTTGAGGTAGCGGACGAAGCTCGCGACGCCGCCCTCGAAGAAGAAGTTCATCTCGCGGTCGATCCGCTCGTCCACGAGCTGGATCCAGACGCCCTTAGTGAGATAGGCGGCTTCGCGGAAATGCTGCGCCAGCGTCGTGAAGTCGTAATCGAGTTCCTGGAAGACCTTCGAGTCCGGCAGGAAGGAGGTGACCGTACCGGTATCCGATCTCGCGCCGTTCATGTCGTAGGCATAGCGCGACTTTTTCGTCTGCTGCACCGCACCTTTCACGTTGCCGCGCTGATACTCCTGCAGGTAGATCTTGCCGTCGCGGTGCACTTCGACCCACGTTTCTTCGGACAGCGCATTGACGACGGACGCGCCGACACCGTGGAGGCCGCCCGAGACCTTGTACACCTGCCCGCCGAACTTGCCGCCGGCGTGCAGCACCGTCATCACGGTCTCCAGGCCGGACTTGCCGGTGCGCGCGTGCTTATCGATCGGAATGCCGCGGCCGTTGTCGCGCACAAGGACGTGACCATCCGCCAGGATGCGGATCCAGATGTGATCGCAGAAGCCGGCCATCGCTTCGTCGATGGAGTTGTCTACGATCTCGATGATGAGGTGATGGAGGCCGCGCTGGTCCGTGCTGCCGATGTACATGCCGGGGCGGCGGCGAACGGCCTCCAGGCCTTCGAGGACCTGGATGTCGCGCGCGGTGTAATCGCCGTTCGAGGCGCCCTTCGGCTTGCGGGCTAGCGCTTTCTCTCGTGCCATACGTTGCTTATTGCCGTACGAGCGGCCTGTCCGCCTGAGGCGGACGGATGGCCGGTTGTAGCTGCCTGTCCGAGTCTCCGTGAGTTCCCGAAAGGGGAGGAGATGGCGGAGACCGAGATCACATGAAGTGTAGCACAGGAGGGCGTTCCGGCATAGCGTGAACCCGTCAGTCCGGAGGAGATTGGCTCCGGATATTCCCGGCCTGGGATAGCTGCGTTCTCATACAGCCATATATACGCCCAGCGTCGTTAGAACGGATGAATGCTCGCCGATGCTCACTCATGGCCTCTACAGTTGTTCGCGCTCGCGGCGGGCAGTAGCATGGTGCCATGAAGTGCCCCAGGTGCCACGTCCGGCTGCGAGTGCGGCGCCTCGGATCGGTCGAGTTTCACCGCTGCCCGTCGTGCGGCGGAGCCTGGTACGCCGCGGGCAAGTTTCGGCTGCTGAAGCGGCGCGCGTCCCACGGCGACTACCGCTGGATCCACATCGATCTGTGGAAGGACGAGGCGAAGTTCCGCGCCGGCAAGCAGGAGCGGCTCGTCTGTCCGAACGACAAGCAAACGATGGTCACGGTGCGCTACGGCGACTCGCGCATCCGCGTCGACATCTGCGAACATTGCCGGGGCATCTGGCTCGACGAGCGCGAGTACGCGAAGATCCTGAGCTATCTGGAGCGCAAGGTCGATTCCGAAAC
>JBGQHA010000105.1:0-8042 GCA_041497735.1 Dehalococcoidia bacterium
CGTCCGACGACGGCGGGAGCTCGAGTCTCCGAGTGATCCTGATCAGCGTGCTCGGTGGCATCGGAATCGTCGTCGTGCTGGGGAGCGTTCTCTATCGTCGGGGAGTGATGGCTTTTGTGGCGCGGAACCTACCGCGGTCTCGCGCTAAGGGCGGCCAGTGAGAGAGAGGGTGACCCCATGAGAATCGAGATTTTTCGGCGAGCCGGCTTGGGCTCGCGGCGGGCCTGGATGCTTCTGCTGCTCGTAGCGCTCGGGGGCGCCGGGCTATTCGCGATCGACTCTGCGCGTCCCGCATCAGCCGTCACGACGCAGGTCTTCATTACGCCTCACGGGCGCGTCGCACCTGAAACGATCGTGGGCTTCACCAACGGGCCCGCAATTTCTGCAGACGTCCGCGTCCAGGATCTGACTTACTCCCCTACACCCGACACGGCCGGCCTTGGGGACTTCGAATTCACCATCACCTTCCGGGACAACGCCGGCAATATCAATCCGAACGTGGCAACTATCCTCAACGCTACGGAAGGGTCGCCGTCGTTCCTTGGGGGCACGGGCCGCTCCGTATCATGCACCTCGCCGGTCATCGCCCCGGGCAGCGTGAACTTCAGCTGCAACACGCTCGGGAGCGCGCCTGCCGGGCCACTCGGGTCGGGCGTGCTGGCCACGATCACGTTCCAGCCGGGCGCCAACTTCGGCTCGGCGAACCTGAAGTTCGACTTGAGTCATCTGGACGACATAACCGGAGACGTGCCGATCTCCCACACGCCTCTCACCGGCGCGATGCTGATCGGCAAGTGCGGTAACTTCAACGGGGATTCCGGCGTCACGGTTGGCGACATTCTGCTGATGATTCTGCGATTCGGCAGCAATGCCGGACCGCCACCAACAGCAAACTGGGATCCACGTTTCGACGTGAATAACGACGGGCGAGTCAACGTGGCCGATCTAGTAATCGAGGGGCAGGAGTTCGGGCGACCGTGTACTCCGTAACAGGTGCGGCCGGCTGGCGGTGGGCAGAGACGTGATCCGGTGGCAAATCGGAGGGATCCCCGCTCACCGCCAGCCGGGCGCACCTATGTTGCGAACTATGTGAGGCAATCTCAGACTAGCCTAACGATGTCGGGCCGCTCCCCGTAGATTGTCGGCAATCCTAGACGATCGGGGAGAGGCTGGCCCCACACTAGTAACGCTACCTTAATCTCGGTGAAGCTGTCAAACGCTTGAGCAGCGGGTCAGTTCTGACCCGCTGCCGTCACCGCAAGTCCCAGGGTGCGCATCCGCCCGCTCATTACAGCCTCCAGACGCAACAAGCTTAGGATGAGCAACAGAGGCTGTCAATGGGCGCCACACCTCCTTCAGCGAAGGGCGACGCCTTTGCTAGACTGGAGCAAAGCCAGCGTAGCTCAGTGGTAGAGCAGTCGATTCGTAATCGACAGGTCAAGAGTTCGAGTCTCTTCGCTGGCTCCAGCTGGTACACTAGGCTGACCGTCGCGCGCCGGTCCGATCAGCTCCTTTTTCGCTGACCTGTACGACACCCGGCGCCGGCTGCAAGCACGAAGGCCCGCGGCAACGCGGGCTTTCCGTCTGCGCCACCGGAACGAAGGACGAAACGAACCGGGCGACTACACTCGCGACACGCGGCCGCGCCGGTTGAAGCAACTCCTGCGGTGTGGGGTTTCTCCTTTCGGGCCGGCGCGACCGCTCAGACGCCATCGATGAGCCGAAACGCACTCGCCCGCGACCTCGCAGCCCGCCGCTACCAACACGCGGCGTACCGGATCGTCATCGGCGTCCTGGAGGTACTCGAACGTGGCCAAGCGACGACGTCGCGCACGAGGCGCGCAGCGCGGCAACACCAACGCCCTCAAGCACGGCTTCTACAGCCGCCACCTGACCGACGCACAGCGCGCGGACCTGGCCGACGCGCAGGAGCTCGATCCAGCGGAGCTCGCTGACGAGATCGCGCTCGTCCGCGCGCGCCTGGCCGCCCTCATCGGCGACAAGAACCACGGCGACCGGTTAGACCTGGTCCTCGCGGCGACGCGCAACATCGCGCACCTCGCGGCCATCCGACACCGTCTCTCGCCGGCGGCGGCCGAGAACCTCGGCGACGCGATCGCGCGCGTCATCACCGGGGCAGGAGCGCTCTTGCAGCCGGCCGACTAGACACGCTTCGTTTTTCGTTTCACAGGTCTTTCAGCGGTGCGCGCCCCGCGGCTCGCGCCGCGTGCGCGCGGATCGTCCGCCCCACGGGGCGACGCTGCGCGGGCCGCCGCCGGCCAGTGTACCGGCGCACGCGCCGCCCTAAGGCGACGCGCCGCGACGCGGCGCTTCGCGGCGCCGGTGGGCCGGGCTGCCGGCCTGCGCGCGCGCCCCGCAGGTCGGTTTTAAACCGGCTTGAAGTGGCGTCGCTCGCAAGGAGGCTCGTTGTGGCCACAGTGATCTGTCTCGGTTGTCGTCGTCAGTTCCCACGCAAAGAGCGTCCGTGGGGCGTGTCGTTGTGCAGGCGCTGCTTCGCGCTCGCGGTCCGCACGTTCTTGCAAGACAACTGGCGCGGGGAGGAGGTGGCGTCGTGAGCGCCGCGGGCACGGTCACCTGTCCGCACTGCGGGCAGCTGATGAACGTCTCGCTCGCCGTCGGCGCCGTCCTCACACACCGGGACAACGCGCGCAACGGCAAGGGCGCAGCGGAGCGTCGCGGCGGCGCTGTCGCGCTGCCGGCGCCGGCGCGCGTGGAGCCGGCTGTTGAGAACGGCAAGAAGCTCGCACGCGCGCGCGTCGCGCAGGTCGGCTGCCCGGAGCACGGCTCGCAGTTCGTCAGGCCGTCGCGCTACGGCGGGCTGTACTGCGCGTCGCCGGATCCGGCCTCACAATCGGGCTGGTGCAGCTGGCGGCCGGAGGAGAAGGGCGCCGCGTAGCGCGCGTAATTAGAACGGCGTTCCACGGAGAAGACTAGGCAGGCGGGGTCGCGCCACGCGGCCCCGCCACACTACGTCACGCCGGCGCAGGAGTCAACGTCAGAGCCAGCCCGCGATCGACAGGGCCAGGAACGTCAGCACGGCCACGTTGGCGCTCAGCAGCGTGCCGATGACGGCGTACTCGACGGCCAGCCGGGGCGTCCGCGCTCTCACAACCGTCAGCCTACCTCGACGTCCGTCCCGCAGCACGCGCCGCCGCAACAGCCGTCGACGAGCTCGTACGCGATCGTGTCCTCGGGCAGCACGACGATCTCCACCCACGCGCCGCGCTCACCGCGCGCGACGACGCGCAACCGGTACGGAAGCCGGCCCTCGCGCACCAACGCAGCCACCTCACCGGGCAGCTCCCACGACATCGCGACCGGGACCACGAGCTGCGGCACGTCCCAGACAGTCTACACGGACACGAGGCCGCACCTGAGCGAGCTCAGGGCGTTTTTCGCTTCGGGATCGACTCAACACACGGCGCCGCCGCAACCAGCGGCCGTACGCCGGCGCGCGATCGGCGAGCAGCTCGCGTGCTGCAGCTGCAGGTCGCGCACATCGAGGGCGACGTAGATCCGCGTCGTCGACAGCTGCGCGTGGCCGAGAATTCGTTGCAGCGTGAAGACGTTCCCGCCGTTGCGAAGGAACAGCGTCGCGAAGGTGTGGCGCAACAAATGCGGTCCGCCGGCGACGCCGATCCGCCGCAGAGCGCGCTCGACGACGTCCTCGATGCCGCCGATCGTCAACGCACCGCGCCGGCCGGTCCACAAGCAACCGGCGTCGCCCAGGCCAACGAGCAAACGCCGGGTCTCAGCCGTCACCGGGATCACACGCGCGCCGCTCTTGCCGCTGACGAGCACGCCGCCGGCGGAGAACGCACCGCGGTCGAGCGTCGCGAGCTCACCGAGACGCATCCCGGTGTCGAGCAACAGCTCAACGATCGCGCGGTCGCGCCGAGAAAGCTCGAGCTCGAGCAGCTGGTCGACCTGGTCGTCCGTCAGCGCCACCGGCAACAACCGAGACGGCCGAGGCGCATCGATGTCCGCAAGCACGTCGCGCACGCCGTACCGCCGCGCGCACCAGCGATAGAACGCCTTCAGCGCGCGCCAGTGTCCGTGTCGCGTCGCCGGCGCGACGACCAGCCCAGCGAGCAGCTGCTCGACCTCGGCAGGCCGGCCAGGAACACGCGGAAAGCGATCGCGCAGCGGCGCCAGGCCGTAGCGATACCAGCGCAACGTTGCAGGCCGCCGACCACCCGCACGCCGGCTCTCAAGAAACGCTGCGATCGCCTCATCAGTGCGCGGTCCTCGTAACCTCACGATCGTCGAACCCTCGCCGACAGACGGTACAGCGCGACAGCACGCGCCGCGCGCTGCGCCGTACTGTATGCATCGTCACGCGACCGCAGATCGCGCAGTGCTTGCTCTCGATCGCGTCGCGCGGCCGCCGGAAGTTCTTCACCGACGCGCACGTCGCCCAATGCGGTCCGCCGTCCGGGTCGACGGGCGTCCACTTGCCCGAAGACGTCCGCGCCCACGACATGTCGCCACCGCAGCCGGCACACACGCTCACCGCAGCTCCTCGATGAGACGTCGGACCGTGAACCCGATTTTTCGCAGCGCCTCGTCGAAGTCCTGCTGGCAGAGCCACGCCCCGTTCAACGCAACGATCGCCGGCCGGCCGCACAGTACGCAGACACGTCTCGTGCCGCTCACTTCGGCACCTTCTCGACCTCGCCGACGAGCCACCGCAAGAAGCCCGACGGGTTGCGGAGCTCAGCGCGAGGGATCCACCGCTGCTCACCGCGACGATGGCGCCGGCCGACGTCCCACAACACCCGGTCGACGTCGACAAGCACGCCGGCGTGCAAGCAGTCGAGCACCAGGCCGGCGCGGCCGCGCACAAACACCTCGGCGCCCTGAAAGCGGAGGTGGTACTGCAGCCAGCCGGCCACACGGCGCTCCGTCGCCGTCAGCTCGAGCCCGTCCGCTCGCGCACCCGCGCGCGGAGATCCGTTCTCTAGATCTCGATCTCGATCCTCGGAGGGATCAACAACAACACCAACGTCATCATCACGATCAACGTCATCATGATCATGATCAACGCGGCGAGCGCGCGAAGCGCGCGAGCTGGCGCCGGCACGCAGCTGCACGACGTTGTCCGGGCTAACAAACTCCGGGGCAGGCGAACGTTTGGGGCGTGACACTAGGGCAGCTCCTTTCCAAAACGACCGATGTACGACGCCGCGAACGTACACCGTCCAGCGATAACCGTCAACTCCGCCGAAAAAAGAACTGCTAACGCAAAAGGGGTCTTCAGACTCGCGTACACCCGTCGATTCGTAATCGACAGGTCAAGAGTTCGAGTCTCTTCGCTGGCTCCAGTCGACGAAGATGCGCCCGTCCTTCCGCGGATGGGCGTTGCTCTATGCCGCTCGGGGCAGTTCCTCCCGCTGCGCCGGCTGCGCAGGCCGAGGTGCATCCGGTAGCACCTTCCTCCGTGCGCCGGAGCCTGTCCGCGGGTCGAGCGCGTCCCGAAGACCGTCGCCGATGAAGGTGAAGCTCATCATCGTGAGCGCGATGGCCGAGCAAGCGCTCAGTGTCAGATACGGCGCGGCGAAGATCCTTCCTTCCGCATAACCGTCCAGGACCAGGTGGCCCCAGCTGAGAGATGACAGGCCAAAGCCAATGAACGAGAGGGCGGCCTCCGCGAAGATCGCAGACGGCACGCCGAACGCCGCCGTGACGATCACCGGCCCCATCAGGTTCGGGAGTAGGTGGTGCAAGGCGATGCGCACGTCGCTGGCGCCGAGGGCACGCGCCGCGTGCACGAACTCCTCCTCGCGCAGCGAGAGCACCTGACCGCGCACGATGCGAGCGATCACTGTCCAGTTAACGAGTCCGATCGCGAGCACGAGCATCGATGCACTCGAACCGAGGACGCTCACGAGCAAGATCACCATCAGTAAGTCCGGGAACGCGAAGGAGATGTCGGTCAGACGCATCAGCAGCCCATCGAGTTTGCGGCCACCCATGCCCGCCGAGAGACCTACGACCACGCCCAACCCAACGGCCACCGCCTCCGCCAGCACGCCCACCGCCAGCGAGGCGCGTGCGCCGTGCACGAGGCGGCTGTACTGGTCGCGGCCCAACTTGTCGGTGCCCAGCCAGTATCTGGCCGTAGGGGGAGCGGGAAACGGACGGTCTAAGTGCAGGGTCGACGGATCGTGGCGGTCCACGCACGGTGCGAAGAGCGCCATCAGCCCAAACACGCTGATGATGATCAGGCCCGCGACGGCTGCTCGATTGCGCGCGAAACGGCGCAGCGTCTGGTTCCGGCGGATGCTATCCATGCGCTTCATACCGGATGCGCGGATCGATGACGGCGTAGAGCACATCCACGGTGAGGTTCGCGACGACGACGATCGTTGCGTAGAAGAGCGTCGTGCCCATGATGACGCCGTAGTCGCCCTTCGAGATGCTGTCCACGAAGGCGAAACCGATACCCGGGATCGAGAAGAGCTGCTCGACGAGGAACGAACCGGTGACGAGCGCGGCAGCGATTGGGCCTGTCACCGTGAGCACGGGGATGAGCGCGTTGCGCAAGATGTGGCGCAACACCACCGTGCGTTCGCGCAGGCCCTTCGCGCGCGCGCTGCGGATGAAGTCCTGTTGCAGCACGTCGAGCATGCTGGCCCGGGTGACCCGGGCGATGTAGGCCGCCGGTAGGGCGCTAAGCACGAGCACAGGCATCACGGCCTGCTTCGGCGTTCCCCAGCCAAGTGACGGCAGCCAGTGCAAGTACCCTGAGAAGATGACCAGGAGCAGCATCCCGAAGATGAAGCTGGGAACGCTTGCACTCACCGTGGCAAACGCGGACACGACGTAATCGATCGCGCTGTTGCGGTGCAGCGCGGAGATCACGCCGAGGCCGATCCCCACTGTTACGCTCACCGCAAGAGCGAGGAGTCCCAGCTCCGCTGAATCCGGGATTCGCTCAGCAAGAATGTCCGAGACGGGACGGCCGCGACTCTGAAAGGAGACGCCGAGGTCGCCGTGCGCTAGTCCGAGCAAGTAGCGGCCGAACTGTTCGTACAGCGGCTGATCGAGGCCGTATTCGTGCTCCACGTTTCTTCTCGCATCGTCTGAGAGACGTCTGCCGCTACCCCACGGCCCGTCTGGTATCTGATGCATCACGAAGAACGTAATCGTCAGTACGGCGAAAAGCACCGGTACCGTCCACAAGACGCGACGCAGGATGTAGGCTGTCATCGTTTCCTGGCCAGACTGCCGAGCCCCGACATGACGTCGGGGCTCGGCCAAGGTTCTTCGTTGTGCGCGAACGTTCTGTTCGCTAGTAGCCCGGCCGCGATGCCGGCGGCGCGGCGCCCTCCATAATCTGGATCTTGGTGGCGAACCAGTCGCCCGGCTCCGCGTCCAGCGCGGTCGGCGTGAGCCCGGCCACATTCTGTTTCAGCAGGTAGTTGTTCTCCCCGAAGTAGATCGGCGTCAGCGCCTGATCGGCGATGATGATTTTGTGCGCCTGATCGTAATAGGCGAGCCGCTGTGTGTGGTCGAGCTCGGTCGATGCCTTGGTGAGCAGGTCGTCGACCTGCGGGTTGCTGTAGCCGAAGACGTTGAACGCGCCACTCGTGCCGAACTGCTGCGGCAGCCAGTCCTCCGGGTCGGCGTAGTCGGCGAACCAGGACGCCCAGATCATCTGGAAGTCGCCGGTCTGGTAGCGCTGGCCGAAGTTCGCCGGATCGATGCCTTCGATATCAACGTGAATGCCCAAGTTCTGCTGGAGCTGCTGCTGGAAGAACTCAGCTGCCGTTCGGTTCGGGTCCACGTCGGCGATCGTCAGCTTCACGGTCGGGAAGCCCGCGCCGTTCTTGTACCCGGCCTGCGTCAGTAGGTCTTGGGCGGCCTTCTTATCGAACGAGAGGCCGACCCCGATGTTCGCGCTGGCGCCCGGCAGGCCCGGCGGCAGCCAGCTCAGTGCCGGCTGGCCGATGCCGTGCAGCACAGCCGTCACGTAGGTGTCGCGGTCGATCGCGCGGCTGAAAGCCTGGCGCACGAGC
>JBGQHA010000106.1:0-8016 GCA_041497735.1 Dehalococcoidia bacterium
CTGACTGGGGGTCAGGAGGTCGCTGGTTCGAGTCCAGTCGCCCCGACCATATCCCCCCCAACTTCTTGCGCCAGCGCGAAGAGCGGCTTGTACGGCTCGTGCACCAGGATCGCGCGAATACCCTGCTCGTCGAGCTGGATCTCCTGAAAGACCTCGTCGACAAACTCCTTGCGTCGCTCCTGGCTGACACCGGGATGTGACCATAGCTCGGCGAAGTTCGCGAGCAGCTCCCCTGCCCTTCTCACGTCGGGCAATTGCGTGGGTGATGGCACTGGGGCCAGCTCGCCTAGTTGGCGATCGATCTTCTGGAACTCGATCAGATACTCACCCTCTTCGACGTGGTTCCAGCGGAACTGTTGGAGCAGCTTCTCCTTCGCTCGCTCCAAATGCTGCCTCGCAATCGATCGGTGGTCGCTCTGCGCAGCCTGTGGTTTGCAGAACGCCTTGAGGCATTGTTCCTGCCATCCTTCGGACAGCCGAAATCTCTCGGCGAGAAGCTGGTCGAGCTGGTCTTCCAGCACGTCGGCGGCGAACGATCGACGATTTGCGCATCGGACGGAGACAGCATGACGGAGGCGCCGGCTCCCTTTTCGTCCGCCGGTATCGCCTGCGAAGGACGCGCCGCACGTGTAATACCTAGCTGGTCGCGACAGCGGGTAGCCGCGTCCCTGCGGCGGGCGTCCGCGCCGTGTAGTTCGCTCAGAGTTGCCGACGCGCTGGAAAGGCTGCTTGGCACTTCCGGCCCTTTTCAAACTGTTGATGATGTAGACGACGAACGTGGCAGCAGACTCCTTTACCTACAGCGCAAGGTTCACCACGGTCAGCAACGAATACACTCAATAGGTTATTGAGGCCTGCTGCACATGCCCGTCTGCAAGCCCTCATAGCCGGCCGACGCAACATAGTCTGGACATTAGAACATCTTCTGGAACGACGCGAAACCTTCTTCGACGCCGCCTACCTTCTTAGGCGCCTTGCGGAAGCAGAAAACGAACACTTTGGAAACAATGCAACCGGGGTTTGGAAGTCAATCTTCCTGACATTCCTCGGACCGACCGAAGTCCCCTCAAAGGAAAGGTATCAACTCATCAGGGACGCGCTGCTAGAACCATCGGAGGCGGCGCGTGTCTTGGCCGTTGAAGGCGTGGGGTCCGCACTCCAAGGGTCAGAATTCGGTTCAGCCTAGCGAAGCGGGCCGGACGTAAAGGGCCGCTGGCAGCCGGAGACTTACGGCGATGTTAGGGACGCCAAGCGCGAGGCTCTCGCCATCCTCAAGGCCAGTCTTTACGACGAGTCGCGGACGATTCGGCGAGCAGCGAGGCTCGCTTTCGTGAACCACTCGCGATCCCTCGCTGCGCAAGGGTTTGGTAGACGAAGTTTGCGAGTGGTTTGAGCAGATCCGTGGCGATGACGACACCGAGGAAAGGGAGATATGGGAAGGTGTCAGCAGCTTACTCAAATTCGATGGTGCCTCGCTTGACGAGGGGACGAGGCAACGCCTGGAAGCCGTCGCAGTGCGCATCTTCGGAGACTCGCTCGCTGATGGGATCAAGCGGTACGCTGGCAGATTTGCCGCTGCAGATTGGCCTAGCGACGACGAAAGCGTGGAGAAGCCAGAAGCCATAGCTCGCCGACTTGCGGACGAAGCCCTTGGTCGGTTGGATGAAGTCAAGCCGACTCTCCTGTGGCTCTTCTCTACCGAGGCTGAGCAGGTGTGGCCGTTCGCCTATCGCCTCGGCGAGTTGGACGTAGAGCGCACTTGGTTTCCCGCTCTTCTGGAAGCGGCGACTGGCGGCAGCGACCCGCGAATGTTGAGCGGGTACTTGCAGGGCCGAGCAGCAAACACTGACGGCGAGTGGTGCGACAACCTCTTGGATGCCTGGGCGAACGATCCCGCACTCGTGCGTTTTGCTATTGACGCAACGGCTCGCGGAACGCCATCCGACCGAGCGATCAAGAGAATCTTGGTGCTGCTGGACCGAGAATTCGTTACCCCCAGCTCGCTCCATTGGCTAACTTGGGGCCATTGGACATCAGGAGTCTCACTCGATGCATTTGTCGAGTTGTTGTCTCGTATCGTCGCTGATGACTCGCCCGAGGCAGCACGGGTAGCCATCGAGCTAGCCCACTACGCTCTTGGCAGCTTGGCACCTTCAATTGAACTTCGCGACTTAGCGTGGTGTGCGCTGGAATCGCCACAAGCACAACAACGGGATCAAATGCTGGCGTACTACTGGCGCCAGCTCGCAACGACGCTAGTCGCCGACGATCCCGCGAGAGTCGCCAGGGCCATAGTGAACTTCCTCTTGATTGGCGAGGCCCCACTCAGTGATGAGAGGTTGAAGTTACTACGCGACGCCCTTGCTTCATATCCCGACCAAGTGTGGCCCGAAATAGCAAAGGGACTGCTCGCTCCACAGCAGTCATTCTTTCTAACTTTGGCTTTTCGCTGGCAAGACTTGCTGGCAGACGTTGATGAGCGTCCCCTAATCCGGTGGGTTGAAGAACACGGCACGGAAGCCGCCAAAGCGGTTGCTAGCGCAATAGATTTGAAAACTAGCGAAGTGACAGAGCTTGTCAGGTTCTTGCTCAGGAACTTTCCCCACGACGTGAAGGGCATTCTGGCCGGGAGTTTCATGACCGGAATGTGGCAAGGCAGCGAGGAAGCCCACCTGCGTTCCCAAATTGAGCAAGTTCGTCGGTGGCGAGAAGACTCAGAGCCAGCGGTTAGACGCTGGTCACAGGAGCTGGAAGGGTGGCTCCGGGAGCGCCTAACCTTCGCAAAGCAACGAGAAGCGGAGGACGAACTGAGGTAACACGGGAGGTCTAGTCGAGTACAGTCGATCGGCAGGCGAATGGACGCAGTGACCTCGGAGCGCATTCTCCGTTTCGTAGCCCCCGTGTAGCGCCGCAGAGTTCGAATGGACTCCCAGCCCGCCAAGGCCTGCAAGGCAATCGCTATCCCCACATCGTGTGCGGTCGGCTACGCCCCAGCCGGCGAATTACGCTGTTCGGACCTGGCAGTTAGTTTTTGCTCGGAGATCTGCCAGTAACTCTCCTTTGTAGCGCCAAATAACCCAACCATTAGCAGCCTTGCCTTCCTTAAGAGCCGAGGCTGCGGCTGATGGGGTGGCGTAGGTCTTTCCCTCTAGCTCGATTTGGCCATCGCGTACACGGGCAGCGTGGCTAACTCCGTACAGCGTGCACTCGAGAGCCGCGTCGCTGGGCAACAGTCCGGCGTCGATGAGTTCAACAAGCCCTGATCGCGCAGGCTTCCGGAGTTTAGGCGAAGGCTGCGAAGGGACATCAGTGTCGCGAGCGGTCTGGCCTTGCTAATTCACCACGGTCGAGGGGCTCATGATCCGCTGGACTGCGTCAACTACTGTCTGATTGGAGACGCTCTCTCCGAACCGATCCTTGACCTCCTCCATCCTCCTTTTCTTTGAGTCGAACGCTCCTTGAGCGATTACCAACTAATCTTTGGCGCGCCGCCGGCCAGCAACACGACCGCGGGCATCGCCACGACGCCGAGCACCAGCAGGCGCTCCTTCATCTGCTTCAACATCTGTCTCACCTCCTTTCCTCTTTTTCTTCGAGGTCGCTACGGGGACCTCCAGCCAGCGGTCTCAACGAGCATGACGAGCGCTGGTGTGAGTGCGAATCCGACCGCCAGTGCGCGTCGGGTGATCTGCTTCAACATCTGTCTCACCTCCTCTCTTCTTGTTTCCTGGTGCCCCCAGGGCGCTCGACGCTAGAGCGCCCTGGGCATCCGGTGCAGTCTAGTGAAGAGATTTTCCTGCGGTCTCAACGAGCATGACGATCGCCGGTGTGAGTGCGAGACCGACCGCCAGTGCGCGTCGCGTGATTTGCGTCAGCATGGTCGTTACGTCCTTTCCGCATCGTCTCCGCCCATAGCGGGTGCCTCTGCGTCGATGATAGGTTCCAGCTGCCCTCGTTCCGATTCCCGCGCGCTGACAAAGCGCTGACAACATCGCAGCGGCCAGCACTGACAGCGGCGCACCAGAGGGACTCGACATCGTCCGCCGGCGCAATCCTGTCAGGCTGTACACTGGTCTGTCATGGAAGCGGAGAGGTCAGAGGCGGACGGCGGTTCGAAGGGGCCCCGTAAGGGACGGCGCCCAAAGACACGTGATCTAACGATGCAGACGTCCCGTCCCGCGGCCCGGACGTTTGCTGGTCGGCGATATACCGTCCGGCTCGTCCTCGGAGAAGGCTCACAAAAGGTCGTGTACCTGGTCCAGGACGAAACGCTCGGCAGAGAGTGCGCGCTCGCTTGGATCAAGGTGCAAGGGCTTGAGGCAGACGTTCTCGACCGGCTTCAGCGCGAAGCTGGTGTGATCGCAAGGCTCGGCTTGCACCCCAACATCGTCACCATCTTTGACGTCGGCGAGGAGGATGGCAGACCATATCTCACCTGTGAGTACCTGGGCGGCGGCGACCTGCGGCAGGCCCTGCGTGCTGCCGACGGGCCTCTAGCGATCGACCGCGCGCTCGCGGTAGCGCAGGATCTCTGTCGGGGCCTTGCGCTGGCACACGAGCACAGAATCCTTCACCGCGACATCAAGCCCGCTAACGTCTGGCTCACGGAAGAGGGCGCCGCCAAGCTGGGCGACTTCGGCCTCGCTATGTCGCTCGACCGCTCGCGCGTCACGCAGGCGGGGACGATCATGGGCACTGCCGCCTACATGGCGCCGGAGCAAGCGTTGGGAGGCGAGGTGGATGCGCGCAGCGACCTCTACTCGCTCGGCTGCGTGCTCTACGAGATGGTGACCGGGCGTCCGCCGTTCCTCGGTGACGACGCGATCGCCCTGGTCTCGCAGCATATCAACACCGCGCCCGTCGCGCCCTCGTGGCACCAGCGCAACATCCCCCAGGCGCTGGAGCGGCTGACGCTTCGCTTGCTGGCGAAGGCCCCCGAGGAGCGGCCGAAGAGTGCGACAGAGGTGCTGGCCGCGTTAGAAGCGATCGCGGAGGGGCCCCAGGAGGCGGCTCCGCGCGTGGAGGCGAACCCCCTCGACCGCCTCGCGGGCGGCGTCTTCGTCGGCCGCGAGCAGGAACTGGGCGAGCTCCGTTCCTCCCTCGATCAAGCGCTCGCTGGACACGGTCGTCTGGTCCTCCTCGCCGGCGAACCAGGGATCGGCAAGACGCGCCTCGCGGAGGAGCTCGCCACATACGCCCAAGTGCGCGGTGCGCAGGTGCTCTGGGGCCGCTGCTACGAGGGCGAGGGCGCGCCCGCCTTCTGGCCCTGGGTGCAGGCGATCCGAAGCTACGTCTACGAGCGCCCGGCCGAAACACTCCTCTCCGAGCTCGGGACGGGAGCAGCCAACATTGCCCAGATCGTCTCCGAGGTGCGTGAGCGCCTTCCCGGCCTGCCCTCGCCACCCGCCATGGAGCCGGAACAGGCGCGCTTCCGCCTCTTCGACAGCATCACAACGTTTCTCAAGAACGGTGCGCGCGCGCAGCCCCTGGTGCTCATGCTTGACGATCTGCACTGGGCCGATAAGCCGTCGCTCTTGCTGCTGCAATTCCTCGCGCGCGAGCTGCGCGACACGCGCTTCTTCGTCCTCGGCAGTTATCGTGACATCGAGCTGGGCCGACAGCATCCGCTCTCGCACACGCTGGCCGAGCTGGCGCGGGAACAGCTCAGCCAACGTATTGTCCTACGCGGCCTCGGCAAAGGCGATGTCGGGCGCTTCATCGAACTGACGGCGGGGATCGAGCCGCCCACGGGGCTGGTGACGACGGTCTACCGAGAGACCGAGGGCAATCCGTTCTTCGTCAAGGAAGTGGTGAGTCTCCTCGCCAGTGAGCGGCGGCTCGAGGATGTGAGCAGCGCTGCTGCCTGGACGGTCACGATCCCGCAAAGCGTGCGCGAGGTGATAGGACGCCGCCTCGATCAGCTCTCCGCAGAATGCAACCAGGTGCTCACCATCGCCTCGGTCATCGGCCGGGAGTTCGCGCTGGACACGGTTGAGCGGGTGAGCGAGTTCTCCGGCGACCGGCTGTTGGACCTGCTGGAGGAGGCGCTCGCCGCCCGCGTAATCACCGAACTGCCTCGTTCCGTAGGGCACTACAACTTCTCCCACGCTCTCGTCCGAGAGACTCTCTACGAAGAGCTCAGCACCATCCGTCGCGTGCGGCTGCACCGGCAGATCGCGGAGGCGCTGGAAGCCCTCTATGGCGAGCACCCGGAGCCGCACTTGACGGAGCTTGCCTACCACTTCTGCGAGGCGGCCCAGCGTGGCGGCGATGCCGACAAAGCCATCGACTACGCTCGACGGGCCGCGACGCGTGCATCTTCGATGGTGGCTCATGACGAGTCCGTCCGACTCTACGAACTAGCCGTCGAGATGCTATCGTCTGCTGGGTCCGCCGAACCACAGCTTCGATGCGACCTGCTAGTTGACCTGGGCGAGTCGCGCGCCCGCGCTGGCGAGCACGACGCCGCGAACAGCGCGTTCACCGAAGCGCTGGAGCTGGGGCGCGCGGCAGGGCTTCCAGACGCGTTTGCCCGGGCAGTACTTGGTTTGGCTCAATACCCTATCGCTGGGATCAGTGTGAACGAACCGCTCATCCAGGCGCTCGAAGAAGCGGTGGCGATGCTGGGTGAGCCCGAGAGCGCGCTTCTCGCGCGGACCAAGGGCAAGCTCGCTTCCTCGCTGTACTTTACGGGTCAACAAGAACGCATGCTTTCGCTGAGCGCCGAAGCGGTGGAGATGGCACGTCGATCGGGAGACGAGGCAGCTCTCGCGTCCGCGCTCGCCTCCCGGCATACAACGCTCTGGCGTCCGGAGCGACTGAAAGAGCGGCTTGAGATCGCGCGCGAGATCGTCCGGGTCGCCGCGAGTGCGGGCGCAGCAGAGCTGCAAATCGAGGGACATTCATGTATCGTCATCGCGCTGCTGGAACAAGGCGACGTCGACGGGGTAGACGCCGAGATCCGAACGTTCGAAGCGCTCGCCGAACAGCTGCGATACCAGCGCGCTCTCTCGCATGCGGCGATGTGGCGCGCGGCACGGGCGTTGATGGATGGCCGCTTCAAGGAAGCTGAGACTCTTGCGCACGAGTCCTTCGAGCTCGCCCAACGCTCCAATCCTGCGAATGCACTCCTATTGTTCTCGGTGCTTATGCTCTCGCTCCGGCGCGAGCAGGGACTGCTGCTCGACCTGTTGCCCGCGGTGCAGTCGTTCGTGGACCGATTCTCAGCCGTGCCTGGTTGGCGGGCGGTGCTGGCGTACGTGTACACAGAGCTAGATCGCGACAACGAAGCCCGGACGGAGTACGAGGCTTGCGCAGCTCACGATTTCCACGATCTTCCGCACGATCTCACGTGGCTCATCGCGATGACGCTACTCGCGGAAACGTGCTTCACACTTCGGGATTCGAGACGAGCGGCGGAGCTCACAACGATGTTACTGCCGTATGCCGAACGTTGTGTGGTCGTGGCCGCCGCGGCGGCCTGTTACGGTTCGGCGTCGCGCCAACTCGGGCTGCTCGCGGCAACGCTGGGGCGGCGCGACGACGCGATACACCACTTCGAGAGCGCGCTGGAACTGAAGGAGCGGATGCGCGCGCGGCCTCTGGTGGCGCGGACCGAATATCAGTTCGCGACGGCGCTGCTTCGACTCGCCGACGCCTCCGACCTCGCGCGGGCCACGGCCTTGCTTCGCAACGCTCGGGCTACCGCGGTGGGGCTGGAGATGAACCGGCTTGTTGCGCAGTGCGATGGCGCGCTTTCAAGAATCGTTGATGACCCAGGCCGCTGAACCCTTCCTCTACCACCGCAGACGCGCCGCGCACATGGAGCACGGTCTCGCCGCGTGGTTCGCTGTCGGCCGTTGTGCCAAATGGCTTCGAAGAGCCTGTGCGGCTGTACGAGGTGCGCTGGCGCGACTAGTGCACGATATGCAGACATAGCAACGGCCGCCGGATCTACCAAAGGGAAGGCGGAAGCAGACCAACGAGTCGGATGGAGCCTCTCACTCTTGTACCCTA
>JBGQHA010000107.1:0-8016 GCA_041497735.1 Dehalococcoidia bacterium
AGCGGCGCCGCGACCATGCCGAAGAGCAGGTGCTCCAGCATGTGCGCGCTCAGGAGATATCGCTCGCCGATGTCGTGCAGCGGGCTCCCGCCGGCCGCGTACAACGTTGCGACGCCCAGGTAGAACAGCACCGCCTGGCTGCGCCGCACCCGCCCCGCGTCCGAGATCTTGGGGCGCAGCTCGGTTATGCAGTAGTAATAGCCGTAGCCGAGGATGATGCAGAGGAGCAGCGCGTCCGGATGGAGGCTCCACTGGAGCCATCGCGGGCCGCCGGTTTCCAGGTGCAAGAGGGGGAACATGACTTCGCCTCGAAGCCGGGGATCGTTGTTCGGTCTGCCTTCCTTATACCAGCGACGAACCGAGCGTGGCCAGCACGACGGCGAGCAGCGCAACCACGAGCGCCATTCCGCCAGCGAACAGGAACGTGAAGATGCGGCTATCGTACCGCAGGTGCATGAACCAGAGCGCGACCATCGCGAACTTGAGGGTGGAGAGCGTGAGCAAGATCCCGAGCAGCGCGCCGTGCAACGCGCCGATGTAGTAGACAGCGACCTCGAGGGCGGTGATGCCCGCGAGGATGAGCCCGACGGTGAGGTACGTGCTCGCCGGCACATATCCTTCGACGATGATCTCGACTTCCTCTTCGGCCGGCGTGGCGGCGACGGGCTGCGGCCAGCGCAGCTCGACGGGGGAGAGCGCCAGCAGCGCACCGAGCACACCCAGCGCCACGAGCGGAATGCCGAGCAGATAGGCCGGGTTCTGGAAGAAGCCTTTCGGCCCTGGCGCTGATAGGAGGACGTCCAAGAGCGCTAGCATGCCTTGCTCCTACGTCGGCTGAATGAGATAGACCACCGTGAAGATCACAATCCACACGACGTCGACGAAGTGCCAGTATAACCCCGCCAGCTCAATGTTCAAGCTGTTCTCGTGCGTGATCTTCCCGCGCGACGCCATCACGTAGAGCGAGAGCAAGATCAGCACGCCGACGGACACGTGCGCCCCGTGAAAGCCCGTCAGCACGAAGAACGTTGTCCCGAAGAGGTTCGAGTGAACCGTCAGACCTGCGCGATAGAACTCCGTGAACTCGAAGGCCTGGCCGGCCAGGAACGTCATCCCGAGAAAGGCCGTGCAGAGCAGCCACATGCGCAGCGCGCGGCGGTTGTTTCGCTGGATGGCAGCCAGGGCCAGCACCATCGACACGCTGCTCATCAGGAGGACGAACGCGCTGATCGAGGTGAACGGAATGTCGAACACGCCATGGTAATGCACGCCGTTGTACACCGTGTTCGTCGGAAACGGCGGGCCGACGCTGCGGTTTCGATAGAGCAGGTACGTGCCGATCAGCCCGCCGAAGAAGAGGCACTCCGAGGCAAGGAAGAGCCACATGAGCAGCTTCCGGTTGTCGAGGCCGGTGCTCGTCGGCGCCAGGGCGTGCGGCGCGGTGCGGGCTTGCCCCATCTAGACCTTCTCCCTCGCTAGCTCACTCGGCCGCCGGCTCGAGCGCCCACGCGTAGATGCCGAACAGCAGGACCACGACGCCCGCAGCGACGAGCGCGTAGTCGTAGATGAGGCCGAAGCCGATGAGCGGCAGCCCAAACGCCGCGATCAGCGGCATGAACGACGGCGACGGCAGATGGATGCCGTGGCCATCGCCGTGCGATTCCTCCGTGTCGTGCGCGGCTCCCGCGACGACAGGTACCGGAACGCCGCGTTCGTTCTCGACGTACTTCCTGTGCCAGAAGTCATCGAGCGAGCGCACCTGCGGGATCTCCGCGAAGTTGTACGCCGGCGGCGGCGACGGGATGCTCCACTCCAGCGTGCGCGCGTCCCACGGGTCGGCCCCCGCCTCTTCCCCGCGCATGAGGCTGTAGATGACGTTGTAGATGAACAGCATCACCGACACGGCGATCATGAAGGCGCCCACCGTGGCCATCATGTTCCAGAGGCCCCAGCCCATGCCCTCCGGATAGCTCTGGATCCGGCGGGGCATCCCGATGAGGCCGAGGATCATCATCGGCTGGAAGGTGACGTTGAAGCCGGCGAAGAAGAGCCAGAACTGGATCTGGCCCATCTTCTCGTTCAGCATTTTGCCGCTGAACTTCGGGAACCAGTAGTAGATGCCCGCGAACAGACCAAACAGCGCACCGCCCACGAGCACCTGATGGAAGTGCGCGACGATGTAGTACGTGTCCTGTTGCTGGTAGTCGGACGGCACGATCGAATGCGTGACGCCGGTCAGCCCGCCGACCGTAAACATGGCGATGAAGCCCACAGCGTACAGCAGCGGCGTCTTCATGCGAATCGCGCCGCCCCAGAGCGTGCCCATCCAGTTGAAGATCTTCACGCCCGTCGGAATTGCGATCAGGATCGTCGATACGCCGAACGCAGAGTTCGCGACAGAGCCCAGCCCTGTCGTGTACATGTGGTGCGCCCAGACGCCCCAGCTCATGAAGCCGATGGCGATCCCGGAGAAGACGACGAACGGGTAGCCGAAGAGCGGCTTCCGCGCGAACGTCGGCAGCACCTCAGAGACGATGCCCATCGCCGGCAAGACGAGGATGTACACCTCCGGATGGCCGAAGAGCCAGAACATGTGCTGCCAGAGCAGCGGCGTGCCCCCCGCCGCCACGTTGAAGAAGTTCGCGCCGAAGCGCCGGTCGAACATGATCTGGAACAGCGCGACCGTGATCACTGGCATCGCGAAGATGATCAGGAACGACGTGACGAGCGTCATCCAGACGAACACAGGCATGCGGAACAACGTCATGCCCGGCGCCCGCATGTTCAAGATCGTGACGATGAAGTTGAACCCTCCCGCCATCGATGAGATACCCAAGATCAGGAGTCCCAGCGCCCAGAAGTCGACGCCGTGCCCCGCAGAATGGGAGACCAAGGTCAGAGGAGCATAGCCGAACCATCCGGCATCGGGCGCGCCCAGCTTGCCCTGGAAGAACGTCCCTGCCGGATTGCCCGTGAAGAAGCTCGACGTCATGAACAGACCGCCGAAGAGGAACGCCCAGTAGCTGAAGGCGTTCAGCCGGGGGAAGGCGACATCTCTCGCGCCGATCATCAGAGGAATGATCAGGTTGAAGAACGCCGCGCTCATCGGCATCACGACCAGGAAGACCATCGTGGTGCCGTGCATGGTGAACAAGCGGTCGTACTGGTCCGCGTCGACAATGCCGCCGTTCGGCTTCGCGAGCTGAAGGCGGATAATCAGCGCTTCGATACCGCCGATGAGGAAGAACGAGAACGACGTGGCACCGTACATGATGCCGATACGCTTGTGGTCGACGGTGGCGATCCAACTCCAGATGCCGCGATATGAGGCGGCCTGACGCCTCGCCTGGCGAATCGCTTCGACGATCGACATTGGTCTACGCGCTAGCGCTGCTCCTGCCATCACTCACTCTCCACTGGCGTCATTGGGACTGCTGGCTGAGCTGTTGCTGAACCCATGCCTGGAAGTCGTCCTGGCTCTCGGCCACCACGGTGAACCGCATGCCCGCATGCCCGATGCCGCAGAACTCGGCGCATTGGCCCGAATACGTGCCAGGATTGATCGCGTTGAAGCGGAATGCGTTGTTGCGGCCGGGGATCACGTCGAGCTTGCCGGCCAGCTTCGGCACCCAGAAGCTGTGGATCACGTCCTGCGCGTTGAGCATTGCGCCAACGTAGCGGTCGACCGGAATGTGTAACTCCTTCGATGTCATCGGCTTGCCGTCGGGCAGGGCGAACTCCGGGTCCGTGTACTTGAACTGCCATTGCCATTGCGATGCGACAACGGTGACGTGCAGGTCGCTCTTCTTCGGCGCTTGGCCTGAGTCGATGATGCCCTTCACCGTCGGCACGGCCAGGCCGAGCAGCAGTATGGCTGGCAAGATCGTCCAGGCGACCTCGAGGCGGACGTTGCCGTGTATCTGCTTCGGCGGCGGCGCCCCTTCTCGATCCCGGTAACGCACCATGATGTAGCCCAGAGCGGCGAACACGAGGAAGCAGATGATGATCCCGGGAATCAGGACCATGATGAACAGGTTGCGCTCGAGGTTAGCGACGTCTCCGTCGGGCGCGAAGGTGTTCTGCGGCCCGCCGAGCGCGCCGCATCCAGTCGTATAGATGACGGTAAGGATGAGGGTAAGGCCGACGAGGAGACGGCGCAGGTTCATCGAACTTTCGCATCCCCTCCCAGCGAGCGCCCGAACCAGTCGTTGCAGCCGATGGTCGACACGCAGTTTCCCCCCGAGTGAGCCTCGCGTTGCGGAGTTCGGGAGCGGGTCGCCCAGACTCCTTGTACCCTATATCACAAGGCTTTTTTGGGGGCAAGCAGGCGCGCAGCGCTTGGGCCGGCGGAGTGGCGAGCTAGGCAGCTTTATGTTTGTTGCTCTTGAGCTTCTTCGCGGCCGCGGCTGCCGGGGCGAAGATCTCCGCGTAGAGCGGCACCGGCCGCAAGTCCTCGACATAAACGGGGCCCTGGCAGCGCTCGCAGCGAATACGCTGGCCCGGCTTGGGCACTTCGCCTTCGTAGCCCTGGCGCGGCTTGAAGCTATGGAGCACCAGTTTGTCTGTGCGTGTCCCCTCGACCTCGCCGCTCACGTGCCCGCAGTGGTAACACTTGACCTCGCCGATCACCCGCATCGCAGACCTCCCTGCAAGCCGACTCTTGTCCAATATTTCGACAATGTCTATCAAACCTTGAGCCGAAAGTGGGCAAAATAGGGGAAGAGCCGGAGATGGCGCGGCGAATTCGAGGAGTTAGTCCTCGACGCGGAGGATCTGGAAGCGAACGACGCCGGAGGGCGCTTCGACCTCGACTTCCTCGCCGGCTTGGTGCAGCAGGAGGGCCTTGCCCACCGGCGACTGGAAGGAGATGCGGCCCTGCCCGGCGTCCACTTCACCAGGGCGCACGAGCGTATAGGTGAGCTCCGAGCCGGAAGTCTGGTTGCGCAGGACGACTGTGCTCCCGATTTCGACGAGGTGGCCGCCGGCGGCCCGCTCGTCCTTCACGATCACGGCGGTGGCCAGGATCGCCTCGATGCTGCGGATCCGCCCCTCGACGTGCCCCTGCTGCTGCCGGGCCGCATCGAGCGGCGCGTTCTCCCGGAAGTCCTTGTCAGCCATCGCGCGCTTGAGGTCCTCGATGATCCTCGGACGTTGCGCCTTGAGACCTGCGAGCTCCGTGCTGAGCGCGGCATGCTCCTGCTCACTGAGCTGTACCTCACGCGTCGATGCGCGCGCCCCCAACTTCGACGACGTCTTACGCACGCGCAGATGCGCGCCGAGATTCGTATCGGTGAAGCCGGACTTCTTCGCGAACGCCAGGAAGCTCTTAATCACGTCGGCGCGGCGCGAACCGTCGGTCAGCGTGCCCGGAAGCGTTTCGGCGTAGTTCGCGACGTCCTGGCCCTGCAGGCGCGCCGTGATCCGGTCGCCACCAGCCCAGCGCACGAAGCGTTCGACGTCAGCGCCCTGCTCGATGCGCTGCTCGTCCGGCAGCGACTCCAGATATTGACGTGCGGCGTCGGCGAGCGTTACGGACTCTTCTCCCATCGTTCAGGATTCTGGCACACACGACTGCGCTGAGCAATGCTCGGCTCGCTTGACACAGATCGCATCTCAGGCGCAACAATCGAGCTGTCAGCCCCCCATGAACCGCATCGCGCTACTCGCCTGGCTCGCCGTGATCCTGGCGATCGCGTGTAAACAGGGCACGGCCGGCGAGCCGCTGCCCACCGTCGCGACGAAGCCGCCGGCCCAGGGCGCGCCGCGCAGCTTCGCGATGGGCATCAGCTCGTTCCCGCCCGCGCTCACGCAGGCGAGCTACGACGCGACCTTCGCGCTCGGCGCGAGCGTCGGCGATGTCATCCTCATTCAGCGCAACGTTCCCTGGGAGGAAATGCTCGCGGGCCATCCTTCCGGCGCGACGGTCGCGAGCACCAGGCGCGAGACCCAGCTCGCGAAACAGTACGGCCTACGCACCTTCGTCGCCATCGACCCGACCGATCCCGCGCAGGGCCGCGCGCAGCCCGCCAGCCTGCCGCCGGACCTGGCCGGCGCCGGCTTCGCGGATCCGAAGGTGCAGCAGGCGTTCCTCACCTACGCGCGCTACATCGCGACGAACTACCAGCCCGACTATCTCGCGCTCGGCGTCGAGATCAATAGCTACCAGCGGGCGCAGCCGCAGGACTTCGAGCGCTTCGTGCAGCTCTACCACGCCGCGTACGCCGGGGTGAAATCGATCTCGCCGAAGACGCTCGTGTTCCCGACCTTCCAGCTCGAGGAGATGCAGGGTCTGCTGCCCGTCGACAACCCGCAGCCGGCGCAGTGGTTCCTGGTCAACCGCTTCCTGCCGGATCTCGATCTGTTTGCGGTGAGCACGTACCCGACCACCGCGTACGGCAGCCTCGATCAGCTACCGCCCGCGTACTTCGCGCAGATCGCGAGCTACACCGACAAGCCGATCGCGATCACAAGCACCGGCTACCCGTCGCAGTCGAGCGATCCGGCCGCGACCGACGCTGCGCAGCAGCAGGCCGACTACCTCCAGCGCGTCCTCGATAGCGCGCAGCCGCTATCGATGGCGTTCGTCATCTGGTTCGTCAGCCAAGACCCGTCGTCCGCGAGCGATCCAGCGCTCACGCCCCTGCAATCGATGGGCCTGCGCGCGCAGGACGGCGCCGCGAAACCGGCGTGGGACCTGTGGGCGGCGACAGCGCGCCGGCCGTGGGAACCGCCAGCGCCCACAACCACTCCTGCGGCAACGCCATAGCGATCGGCGCGCGGTGCGCCGACCAATCGCGTAGCATGGCTGCATGAAAGCGAGCCCCGGCGCGGTCCTGTTCGGCCTTGGGTGCATCTGGGGCACCTCGTTCCTGTTCATCAAAGTGATCGTGGACGAGATCTCGCCGATCGAGCTCGTCACGGCGCGGCTCTTTCTCGGCGCGCTTGTCGTGCTGGCGATGCTCGTCTATTTCCGGCGGCCGGTCCCGCGCGATCTCTCGCTGTGGGCCAAGATGGCGATGCTCTCGGTCATCGCCAACGTGATTCCGTTTCTGCTCATCGCCTGGGCCGAGAAGCACATCGACACCGGCGTAACGTCGGTCCTGAACTCGACCATGCCGTTGTTCACGGCGCTGTTCGCCGCCGTCCTGCTGGCCGAAGAGGTGTCAACGCCGGCTCGTCTGCTTGGCCTGCTCGCAGGTGTCGGCGGCGTCATCGTCCTCGCCGGCCGCGATATCTTCCACATCACAGACAGCAGCGTGCTGGGACAGCTCGCAGTCGTGCTTGCCTCCGCGTGTTACGCCGCCAGCGCCGTCTATACGCGCACGTTGTTGCGCACGCACGATCCGATCTCGCTCACGGCGCTGCAGCTTACGTTCGGCGCGGCGATCGCGGCCGTGCTGATGTTCTCGTTCCAGGGAACGCCCCACTACGCGTCGGTCAGCGTGAAGGCCTGGTCGGCGCTGCTCGTCCTCGGCCTCATCGCGAGCGGCGTCGCGCAGTGGGTCTACCTCTGGCTCGTCGACAACATGGGCAGCGTGCGCGCGTCGCTTGTCGCGTACATCATCCCGATCGTCGGCCTGCTCCTCGGCTGGGCCGTGCTGCACGAGACGATTGGCGTGAGCACGATCGCCGGCTTCGCGCTGATCCTGACGGGTGTCGCGCTGGTGATGCGCGGTGAGGGCCCGGCATCGGAGCGAGGTCCCAGCGCCGTCCCCGCGGGCGCAGCGGACTAACAAGCTATTGCCAGGCGGCCCGAAAGGTGCGATGCTCGCCAGGGAAGGGACATGCACCGCTCGCAACCTCTGCTAGCAGCCCTCCTGCTCTTGCTCGCCGCGCTCGCGGTCGCCTGCGGCGGCTCGAGCGGCTCGCACGCGACGCCGACACCGTCGCCCTACCCGACCGCCGCGCCGAGGGCGACCGCGCCAAAGGGAGCGACGCTGTTAGTCGTTCCCAGCCCAACTCGCACGATTCCCGAGACGGTATTCGACGCACCGCCGCCATCCGGCATCTCGACGC
>JBGQHA010000108.1:0-8001 GCA_041497735.1 Dehalococcoidia bacterium
CGTTCGTCGCTCTTCCCGCCGCACCCGGCGAGCAGCTTCGTCGGCCGGCTGATCAGCATGCCGGTCGCCTGCCCGTCCGCCGGTCAGTTCCAGGTCACGCTGCCCGCGTACAACACGATCATCGGAGGCGGCGCGCAGTACGTGAACCCGGCGGGCACGGCGCTGCACTGGACGCCCGTGGCCACCGTGGGGGCCGGTACGCCCACGGCGGTGGTTGCTGCGATTAAGACCGTCGCGGTGCAGGCGCCCGACATGAACGGCGATACGCTGCCCGACGCCACCGTCACGCCCGTGCCGATGGCTGACATTCTCCTGATCAACTGCATTGCGCCGCCGCCGCCTACGAACACGCCGACGATCACGAACACGCCGCCGCCGACGATTACGCCGACGCCGACGATCACGAATACGCCCACCATCACGAACACCCCGTCGAACACGCCTACACCGGCGAATACCAACACGCCGACGAACACATCGACGCCAACGCCGGTCGCGCAGTGCCTGAACGGCCCCGGCAAGGTGACGACGGACGTCGATAGCGACGGCGCGACGGCGGCCCATCCCGTCGAGGCGAGCGTCAGCATCGCGACAGACGGCTGCGTGTCGATCGGCGGCAAGTCGATCGTGCAGCCGAACCCGCCCGGCTACACGCTGTTCGGCCAGCAGGTCAATGTCGGCGCGCCGCGGGGCAACCCCCAGCGTCCGCTGACCATCATCTTCTTCCTGGACGCGACCATTGTGGCAGGCCAGAACCAGAACACCATTCAGCTCTTCCAGGACGGGGTCCTGGTGCCGCCCTGCAGCGGCCCGCTGGGCGTGGCCAGTCCGGACCCCTGTATCGCCGTCCGGGCCTTGCTCACGGGCACCCAGGCGGGTGACGTGCAGCTCAGCGTGCTCAGCTCAGCTGGCACGACATCGTGGAACTTCGGGACGGCGGGCGGACCCCCGCCCACCCCGACGCCCCCGCTCACGCCCTGCACGGCTCCGTCCTGCGGCCATTTGACCTGTGGCGACGAACCTGTGAGCGCCGTCGACGCGGCGATCCTGCTCCAGTTCATCGCGGGCCGCATCGGGCCGCTGAGCTGTCCGCAGAACGCGGACGTGAACAACGACGGCTTGATTGACTCGATCGATGCGCTGCTGATCCTGCAGTTCGTCGCAGGGCTGATCCCGTCGCTGCCCGCCGGCCACGCGGGCGGCACGGCCAGCGTCTGGAGCGGACTCTCTTCTCTGGCAGCCTGGGCCAGAGCGCAGTAGCGGGTCTCACGTTTCCCGTGGATTGACAAACCCAGACGGGCAGAGTATATTCGGCTCATCTGGTGGGAACACCATCGGCGGGAGGTGTCTATGCAATTCCGCAGAGCCCCATATGCTCTCGGTGTCTGTGTCCTGGCGGCGCTGGCCGCACTGGTTGCGGGAGGACCTGTGGAACCGGCTCGCGCGTCGGGCGGGATAAGTGTCGCAATGACTGCGCCCGATACGGCAGGTGACGTCGGTCTGTACTCATCGTTAGCATTGGACGGCAGCGGCAACCCCGTCGTCAGCTACTTTGACTTCACGAACTCCGGCCTCAAAGTGTTGCACTGCGGCAATCCGACGTGCACCAGCGGCAACTCAATCGCGTCCCCCGATTCCTCGGGTTCGGTCGGTACGGATACGTCAGTCGCCCTCGATGCTTCGGGAAATCCCGTCGTTAGTTATTTTGACGAGACCAATGGCGACTTGAAGCTGCTTCACTGTGGCAACCCGGCATGTACCTCAGGTAATACCATTACGGCGCCGGACGGGCCGGGTGTCGTAGGTGGGTACTCGTCACTTGCTCTCGATGTTGCCGGGGATCCCGTCGTTAGCTACTTCGACAGTAGCAACGGGCATCTGAAAGTTCTCCACTGCGGCAACCCTGCCTGTTCTTCGGGCAATTCGATTTTTACCGCAGATGCGAGTGCAGACGTGGGCTATTCCACTTCGCTCGCTATCGACCCCGCGGGGAATCTCTTTATCAGCTATTATGATCATACGCATGGCGACTTGAAAGTGTTCGTTTGCTGGCTTGTGGCATGCACGGGGTTTCACATCACTGGGTCGCCCGATACGGCTGGCGACGTTGGTGGGTTTTCGTCAATTGCCCTCGATATCATTTCCCAGGTTGGCTATCCCGTTATTAGCTACTATGATGCTACAAATCACGCCTTGAAGGTGCTGCGTTGCAATGACCGCGACTGCCAAGGCAGTGACGAGAGCATCGTGACAGTGGATACGGTTGCGGCGCTGTACACATCTCTCAAATTGGATGCCTTGGGCAGGCCAGTTGTAGCCTATGCTGACGCTACGAACGGCGATCTTAGGGTGGTGCATTGCGGCGCGCTCGATTGTAGTTCAGGTAACACTATCCTTTCGCTTGACTCGGCCGGTGACGTTGGTGCGTTTGCGTCCCTGGCGCTAGACGGGACCGGCAATCCTGCAATCAGCTACTATGACGCCACGAACGGTGATCTGAAGGTGCTGCGATTCCTTTCGACTGACGTAAGCGGCACCTACGACGTCACCGCAGTGGTGCCAGGTTTTTACCTCCAATGCAAGTCAGACGTGCAGCAGGGGGGCAATAGCCTGACCGCTCGCGTCCTGTGCTACATCGACTCGGCGGGGATCGCCGTGAACCCGCAGGCGGCCAACTGTGCCGTGAACCCGAGTGGAACCTGCTCCAACGCCGCCGTGAACAGCTGCCCACCGGCTCCTGCTCAGTACTGCGGCGACGGTCAGGCTGGTGCGCCACCCCCAGGATGCGTGCTCGGGACGAGCTGCATCCCGGGGGCGCCTAACTGCCCCTCACTGCCATGTAATGTTTCGCAGTACCAGTTCGCCGACATCGACAGCGAAGAGACTGAGCTGACGGGTGTGCTGGACAATTGGTCGCAGACGATTCAGCTCTCCGGCTGCTGGAAGGACCTGGATGGCTTCGCGCAGATGGGTAACGTGTATCTCCAGTGGACGATCGATGCCAAGACCGGGAACGGACAAGGTAATCTTTACACCGGGCAGGCTGCAACGTGCGTCGGCTCTCCCACCGGCCTGCCGACAGCCTTCACCATATCCTCGGTGCGGCTGGCTCCCGGAAGCAAGTCTGGTGGCTGCACGCCGCTCAGCGGCCAAGTGGGGTACGTCGGTTGCCCCGATAGCGATGGCGACGGATGTCCGGACAAGATCGAGCTGTCGAACGCGTCAGGATCGGGTGGGCTGCGCGACCCGCTGAACCGCTGGGACTACTTCAACCCGGAGAAGGCCAACACGCCGCACGCTCAGACCGTGGCGGACATCCTGTTCATCATCGGCAAGTACGGCAAGAATCAGGGGAACCCGGCATACACGATCGACACGGACCGGACAGCGATCATCGGCGGGAACACGTGGAACCTGGGGCCTCCGGACGGGCAGCAAACGGTGGCGGACACCCTGGCCGCGGTGAAGCAGTACAACCACAACTGCTAACCGTCTCGATGGGTGATTCCTAGAACGGCGACCAGGCCGGCTGGCCCGGCTGGAGCGCTCCCAGATCGAGGCAGCTCTTCTTCTCCGTCGTGAGCTCCGCCGTGCAGAGCAGAGCTGTGTCCTGGTCCACCTGCGCCAGGTAGACGAGCGCATCGCTCGCTGGTGACCACGACGGCCAGCGCGCGAGCGCGGTCGATTGCGCCACAAGCTGCGACTGACCGCCGTCCTTGGGCAGCCGGTAGAGGTCGATGCTCGCGCCGGCGTTGTTGGACTGCGGACGGCTGTACGCGAGCTGACCGTCGGCAGCCCAGGCGGGATCGAGCCCGCCGCCGAGGTCGCGCTGCTTGTCGCCGTTCGGCTTGTAGATCGCCAGCGTACGCGCCGTGAGCTGCGCGGAGGGCGCGCTCCACGCCGCGAGGCGCTTGCCGTCCGCCGACCACGCGGGCCCGCCCTCGAGACCCCGGCTGGAGATGATCGACTTGACGCCGCGGCCGTCCGACTTCACGGTATCGATCTCGCTCTGCTGCGCGCTGCTGCCCGCGCGCACGATCGCGAGCGTCTCGCCGGTAGGGGACCAGTCGGCCGCGACGGCGGGCACGTCGCCGGCGTCGAGCAGCTTGTTCGCGCCGAGATCGTAGACGCGCAGCCGCCCGCCGCTTGCATCCTCGATGAACGCGAGACGCTCGCCGTCGGGCGACCAGCTCAGCGCCGGGCCGAGGTCGCTCGCGAGGACGTTGGCGTTCAGCGTGGTCTCGCGGCTGGTCGCGAAGTCGTACACGCGCAGCGAGCCCGGGTTCGCCTCCGCAACGTACGCGACGCGATCGCCAGCGGGCGACCAGCGTGGCGACGATACCGCCGCCGGCTCGTCGCTCAGCTTGCGCAGACCGGTGCCGTCGTGGCCTACAAGGTAGAGGCCGAAGGCGCCATCCTGAGCCTGCGCCCCAAAGGCGATGACGTTTGTGGGCGCGGCCGAGGCGGGGGTGGTGGGACGGTGCACAGACGGCTGCGAGTCGCCCCCGCCGCAGGCGACAGCTACCGTAGCCACGATGGCGGCCAGGAGCGCGAGCGAACGGGCGCTTATGTTGTTACAGACTCTTCGCTTCACAGCCGACAACTTGATTGGCAAGATCGTAGCTTGCTATGATCCAATGAAGGCGGTTCTTGAACCGCCTGACGTATAGTAGCGGGATTGCCCGAACCAAGCATACGCATGGATGAGGGCCGCAACTCGATGACACCTCAACGCGACCGTTGGTACCGCCTCTCGCTCGTGCTGATGAGCGTCGGCACCGCCTGTATTATCGCGTTTGTCGTTCTGCTGGTGCTCGTATTGAGCGGTGCGTTCAAAGGTCGTGAGGGGCCGGGTCCGGCCAGGATCCTGGGCGATCTTGCGTACTGGACCACTCCCCAGGCGACGCCGACGGCGCCGCTGCCCACGCCGGACCTGGCGCCGATCGCGAACCTCGTCATCCCAAGGTTTGAGATCGATGCACCGGTGGTGGTGCGGGGCGTAGACGCGAACAACGTCATGGAGACGCCGGATGGCCCCACCGATGTCGCCTGGTACAAGTTCACCAGCCCGCCCGGCGCAGGCAGCAACGCCGTCTTCGCGGGCCACGTCGATTACATCAACTACGGGGCGGCGGTGTTCTGGCACTTGAAGGACCTCGGGGCCGGCGATGTTGTCGAGGTTCATCTAGAGGACGGAACGATCTACAAGTATCAAGTCGTGAATGTACAGAGCGTTCCAGCTGAGCCAACGCAAGAGGTGCTGGCCTCGATCGTTGGGCAAACCGACACGGATGTCGTCACGCTCATCACGTGCGGTGGCGCCTGGGACGGACGGGAATACGATCAACGAGTTATTGTCCGCGCGACACGCGTGCTGGACACGAGCGCGGCCAGCGCCGCCGCGCCCGCTCAATAGCGATCCGGCTTCAGGCGTTGTTATACTTCCCTCGGAGAGGTGTCCGAGTGGTTGAAGGTGCCGCTCTCGAAAAGCGGTAGGGTGCAAGTCCTCGTGGGTTCGAATCCCACCCTCTCCGCCACATCGTCATCTCGCGGGCCGAACTGTCTCTGCGGAGAGGTGCTGGAGTGGCCGAACAGGCACGCCTGGAAAGCGTGTAGGGGGGCAACTCCCTCGTGGGTTCGAATCCCACCCTCTCCGCCATCGGACTCGGCTCGAAACCGAAGCTCTGTCGGGTTGGCGGCCTTCTCGCCTACTCGCGCTCCAGCAGCTCCGAGAAGCGGGTGCGCTTGGCCTCCTCGGCCTCGTGCGCCGCCTGGCCCGCCTCGTCTGCGGCCTCGCGGAGGCGGCTGCGCAGGCCGGCGATCGTGCCGTCTGCGTCGGCCGTAGGCTGGCCACCGCTCGCTGTCTGTTCGGCCGCGCTCTTGGGCCGCAGCACGAGGGCACCGACGACCCCGGCAACGATGCCGAAGATAAGCCCGGACCGAAAGCCCCTGCGCCGCCGTTTGTGCTTCGTCGTCTCGTGCTCCGCGGCGACGTAGAGCGCTTCTTCGGGATCGAGCTTGACGTCTTCTATAGGGGCTCTTTCGTCCGACTGTCGCTCTTGGTCATCGGCCATGACGGGGCCTCCTTTGCCTAACGGCGCTTGTTTCGCCGGCCTGCGACGCCGCTCAGCACGCCAAGGAACCTTCGCGTGCCGGCGACGACGCCGTATGCGCGAATGATCGGCTTGACGGCGGTCTCGCTGGCGAATGTGGCGGTGCCCTTGATGCGGCCGACCGTCTGCCGTCCGGACCTGACCAGCGGCGTGACTTCTTCGCGCAGCAGCGTCTGGATCGCGCTCAGAAGCGCGCGAATGGTGAAGCCCAACACGACGGTGATGATGAACAGCGCTAGCAGGACGAGGATGGTCAGCGACCCGGCCGCGATGATGATGATGTCGCGCACGTCCTGCAGGCTGAGCAACGTCACGGGGGCAACCCTCCTGTCAGAGCGCAGATCGCCCTGATGTATGTACGGCCACAGCGAACCGGCTCGTTAGTGCTGACGCTGCGCTACGGTAGCCCGCGAGCCGACTTCTGTCAAGCGGCGGCTCTCGGAAATGATGCCTCCGCCCAGCACCTCGTCGTTTCGATAACACACGACGGCCTGCCCGGCCGCTACCGCGCGTTGCGGCCGCTCGAATTCGACATCGATGCCGGCTGCCGTCACGTGGACGTGCGCGCGCGCGGAAGGCGAACGATAGCGGATCTTAACGTCTGCATCGAACTCCTCTGCGGGCGGCGCGCCGGCGACCCAGCGCATCGAGTCGGCGCTGAGCGCGCCGGCGTAGAGCTCGTCTTCCGTCCCGATGGAGATCAGGTTCTGCACTGGATCGATCGCCGTCACGAAGCGCGGCTGGCCCAACGCGACGCCGAGCCCCCGCCGCTGACCGATTGTGTACGCGGCCAGGCCTCGATGACGGCCGACGACGGTGCCTTCGCGGTCGACGATGTCGCCCGCCGGCTGCTCGACGCGCTCGGCGATGAAGTCGCGGTAGTCCTCGGTGGGAAGGAAGCAGATGTCCGCGCTGTCGGGCTTTTCGGCGACGGGCAGGCCGAGCTCGGCGGCCAGCGCGCGCACCTCGTCCTTTCGATAGCCGCCGATAGGGAAGATCGTCCTCGCCAGCTCCTGCTGGCCAAGCATGTAGAGGACGTATGATTGGTCCTTGTCAGCATCGCGAGCGGTCAACAGGCGGTACGTGGCGGCTTCGCCCTCGATGCGCGCATAGTGACCTGTCGCGAGGTAATCGGCGTCCATCGCGCGCGCGCGGTCGAGGAGCGCGCGGAACTTGACGTGCTCGTTGCATGGCAGACAGGGGTTCGGCGTGCGGCCACGGCGGTACTCGTCGACGAAATAGTCGACGACGTTCGTCGCGAACTCGCGCTCCATGTTCACCACGTAGTGCGGGATGCCGAGTGCGCCTGCGACGGTCCGCGCGTCGTCGATGTCCTCGACAGGGCAGCAGCGGCGTTGATAGCGGGACGCGAGCGGGTCGTCCTGCGTCCAGAGACGCATGGTGACGCCGATGACCTCGTAGCCCTCGCGAGCGAGGAGGCCGGCGGCAACGGCGGAGTCCACCCCGCCGCTCATGGCGACGACGACGCGCTTTACAGGCATGACACCTCATTATCGCAATTCCGCAGTGGGGGCGGCCAGGGTGCTATACTGGCCGCGATCTTCACACGAAGGAGCGCCGCTGACCGAGCCAGCCGACCTCGCCCGCCGCATCGTCGACGTCTTGGCGAACCGCCAGGCAGAAGAGATCGTGCTGCTGGATATCCGGCGCGTGGCGTCCTTCGCCGACTACTTTGTCATCGCCAACGCGATGAACTCCCGCCACATGCGCGCCCTCGTCGAGACTTTCAGCAAAGAAGTGCCGCGCTCCGGCGACTCCCGACGGCGTGAGGGCGAGGAGGACTCCGGCTGGGTGCTCATCGACTACGGCGATGTCATCGTGCACCTCTTCTCGCCGGAAGAGCGCGCGCACTACGCGCTCGAGGAGC
>JBGQHA010000109.1:0-7994 GCA_041497735.1 Dehalococcoidia bacterium
GCGGCGCACGATCCTGAGCCGACACCGCCGCCCCCATCGCCGCAGGAACAGGAGGGGCTGGCCGCGAAAGAACAGCAGGCGCAGGAATGGCTCGCCCAACACCCGGAGCTCACGAACGCGTCCCGGAACGCCGCTGAGGGATCCGTCGCAAGTTCTGTTCCATGCGCGGACTTCGACGGAAGCGGGAACGTAAGGATCGGGGACATTCTCTATGTGGTCAAAAGCTTCGGCACCTCGAACGCGCACGGGAGCCTCGATCAGTCCGCAGACTTGATCAGCGATGGAGCCGTGACGATCGGCGATATCCTAGCAGCCGTTAACCAATACGGCACCGATTGCAACAGGGGCGGCATCACAACGATCAATCGGAACTATAAGGGCCAAGAAGATCCGAATTGGTGCGGGCCGGCGGCGGTCTCTGAGGCGCTGGACATCAAGGGCGTGAGCCTCAATCAGACTGGCGCAGCGTGGCTGCTTGAGACAGACCAGTCGGGTACCGGGTGGGGTTACTGGAACCTCGGGTACGCGACGGTACCGCCGGAGTACGACACAAGCCATCCCATTCGTGATGTGATGAACTACGCAACCGGAACGCACTTCTACTATCCGGTTCCCCCATCGCCGAATGTGGGCCTCGGCAGCTCTAACCCCACGCTGCAAGAGATAGCGGCGGTCGTAACGGACTACAACGCTAAGATGATGGCCGATATCGGCCAACACTGGGGCGTGCTCGGGGATGCGTATGAACTGACAGGTGATCAAAATCCGCACCTCTGGGGACATCCGACCGATCACGATATCGGTCATTGGTTCACGATCAGCGGCTACGAGGCCGGCGGCAGCAGGACGAACTACATGGACTCCGCCACCACGGTCTGGCCCAACCGGGCCCCCGACTGGGATGGCGTCCCCGGCTGGACCACGAACTTCGATACCACCGCGCTCGTTGTCATTCTGTGGCCCCGTGGTTACATCTGGTAAGAGGGCGCTGCTGCCAGCCGTCGCGCTGATGGCAGCGGTTCTTCTGGCCTGCTCTGGATCATCAAAGTCGGCGCCTACCCAGACGCCGGTGAAGACAGCGACGCAGCCACGGTCGGATCCGGCTGCCTATCAGGCCACGCTGCTGGCGCAGGAGACGGTGATGAAGCGGACGGTAGAAGCTCGCTTGGATGTGGCTCTGTTTTGCACGGTCCAACTGCCAGAAGCTTGGCAGACGCTGATCTCGGAAGGGAAGGTGTCAATCGATAACGATCACTGGTACCCAACAGCCGTCTCGGCCGATGGATCGCGGGTCTTCGGCAAATTCTACTCGAATGCCTGGTCGGGCGTGGCGGCGGTTGATCGCCAAGGATCGGTCACGCGTCTACGGACGTTCGATAATCCGAACGAGGATCAGGCAACGGCCGCGTTTGACGGCCGCTGGCTGGTGTGGGAAGAGGATCACTCCATCGAAAACTGGAACGACTGGGATATCCGTGCGTGGGACAGCAGCACGGGCGATGTATTTGACATCGCGTCCGCGTCCAGGGTAAACGGCGTCCCAGTTTCTGGCCCGTTCGTGATTCCGGTGGTCTCGCACGGCAAGGCGGCCTGGCTCCAGCCGAACCAGGCCGGCAAGCTCGAAGTGCATCTCTACGATCTGGCCAAACGTCAGGACCGGGTGGTCTCAGAAGGTGACGCGCTGCTGCCCGTCGTGTTCTGGGATTCCCGGCTGCTCTGGGGCGAACGGTTCACCGAGAACGGCCAGCCGGCTGGCCATCTCGTCATGATCGACGCACAGACGGGGAAACATCTGAAGGTGCCGGAGCCGCTCGCATCGATCCGGTCGATCGGGACAATGGCGGCCAGCGGCGATCTCGTTGCCTGGTCGGAGGGTTCGCTCGTCATGGCATGGCGGAAGGGAGAACGGAAGGCCACGGAGATCTTTGCCGATCCCAACAGCAAGGTTGACTGGATCAGGGTCGCCGGAGATTTCGTTTTGTGGGAGGGGAACGTAGGCTCTACGGTCGCCGACACGACGACGCGCAGTGTCGCTGCGCTCGGAGGAGATCCTCGAACAAACGGCCAGCAGCTCCTTCTGGTCAGGTCCGTTGGACCGAGGCTGCTTAGTGACGAGACGGATCAGAACCGTGTATCAACTTGGTGGCAACACTTTGAAGGCGACGTGGTGGACGTGAGCAAGCTGCCGCCGCTGCCGGGCTGCCCTTCCTGAGGCAACCTGCCCGCTCGTGACGCAAGGCGTTCGAACGGGTAGAATCGCGGCATGGCCAAGCGAGCATGGCGCTATTGCTGGGTGGCGGTGCTGGCGTTCGCCGCGGCGCTCGTTCTCGCCTCGTGCGGCGGATCGGGCGGCGGCGGGAACAAGCAGACGCCGGGGAACGGCGGGCCCGTTACGATCACCATCTGGCATTCGATCCTGAGTCCCATCGATGGGGCGCTGAAGCGCATCGTCGACGAGTTCAACGCGTCGCAATCGACGTACAAGGTCGAGGTGATCTACCAGGGCTCCTACACCGACTCGCTCAACAAGCTGATCAGCTCGCTCACCTCCGGCAACATCCCGACGCTGATCCAGCTCGACGACGTGGCCACGCAGATCATGATCGATAGCGGCGAGATCACGCCCGTCCAGCAGTTCATCGACAAGGAGCACTACGATCTGTCCGACTTCGAGCCGAAGGCGCTTGCCTACTACAGCCAGGGCGGCACGCTGTACTCGATGCCCTTCAACCTCTCCGGCCCGATCTTGTTCTACGACAAGCAGGACTTCACGGACGCCGGGCTCGATCCAGAGAAGCCGCCGCAGACGCTCGATGAGGTGCGCGCGGCTGCCGAGAAGCTGACCAAGCGCGACGCGAGCGGCGCTGTCACACGCCACGGCATCGCACTGCAGGTGAGCCCGTGGTTCTTCGAGAACATGCTGGCCAAGCAGGGAGCGCTGCTGGTGAACAACAACAACGGCCGCGACGCGCGCGCGACGGAAGCGGTCTTCGACAGCCCGGCAGGCAATACGATCATCACGTGGTACCGCGACATGGTGCGCGACGGCCTTGCGTACCCCGCGCGCGACGATACGGACGCGTTGCTCTCGGTCGCGCAGGACCGCGCCTCGATGTCCATTGGCTCGACAGCGGTGCTGACGGCGGCGCTGGCGCTGGTTGCGGTCGCCGGCCAGGACCCGCATCGCATGGGGACGGCGCCGATCCCGGCGCCCCCTCCGCCGGCAGGAACGCAGGGCGGAGCGGTCCTCGGCGGCGCGTCGATGTGGATCCTGAAGCGCAGCTCAGCGCAACAGCAGCAGGGCGCGTGGGACTTCCTCAAGTTCGCGTCGACGCCGGAGCAGCAGGCGCGCTGGTACACGGACACGGGCTACTTCCCGACGCGCATCTCGTCGTACAACGTCGCCTCGGTGCAGCAGAAGCAGCAGGAGTTCCCGCAGTACAAGACCGCGTCCGACCAGGTGCGCAACTCGCCCGACACGCCGGCGACAGAGGGCGCGCTGGCCGGGCGGTTCAACCAGCTCCGCGACCGCGTCTCCCGGGCGTTCGAGCAGGTCCTCGGCGGGGGAGGCGACCCGGCGGCCGAGCTGCACTCAGCAGCCCAGGACGCGACGAAGGACATGCAGGACTACAACCGCACGGTGAAGTGACCGCCGCGCCGCCCCCAGAAGCCAGGCCTGATTCTGCACTCGAACCGCTATGGTATAATCCAGCGCGTTCCTTAAGTGTGCGCTAAGTAGTGCATTGAGCAAGGGGGAAACCGTGGAAGAAGTAGTCATCGTCAGCGGCTGCAGGACGCCGATCGGGCGGCTGGGCGGAGCGTTTCAAGACTTCTCGGCCTCCGATCTCGCCGCCGTCGCGATCAGGGAAGCGGTCTGCCGCTCCGGCGTCCAGCCCCAGCAGGTCGACCAAGTGATCCTGGGCTGCGTCGGGCAGGTGATGGAGGATGGCTACATCGCCCGGCACGCCGCCGTGAAGGCTGGCCTCCCGATCGAGGTGCCCGCATACACGGTGAACCGCATCTGCGGCAGCGGCCTGGAAGCGATCAACACCGCCGCGCGCTGGATCGAGTGCGGCGACGCGTCGGTTGTCGTCGCGGGCGGCGCAGAGAACATGACGATGATGCCGTACTACGTGCGCAGCGGGCGCTACGGCTATCGACTGGGCGACGGCCAGCTCGAGGACGGCATCCAGCACCTGCTGGGCGACCCGTTCAGTAAGTCGCACATGGGGTTCACAGCGGAGAACCTGGCCGAGCAGTACCGCGTCAGTCGCGAAGAGCAGGACGAGATCGCAGCTCGGAGCCAGCAGCGCGCCGGCGCAGCGATGGCGGCCGGCAAGTTCAAGGACGAGATCGTGCCGGTCGAGGTGAAGGCCGGCCGCGAGACGAAGGTGATCGACACGGACGAGCACCCACGGCCGGATACCTCGGCGGAAGCGCTGGCGAAGCTGCGCCCCGCGTTCAAGGAGGGCGGGACGGTGACGGCGGGCAACGCCAGCGGCATCAACGACGGCGCCGCGGCGGTCGTCGTGATGAGCCGATCGAAGGCGAACGAGCTGGGCCTCAAGCCGCGCCTCCGAATCGTCGCGCGCGCCGAAGCCGGCGTCGAGCCGTCGATCATGGGCAGCGGGCCGATCCCGGCGGTGCGCAAGGTGATGCAGAAGGCCGGCATGACCACGGACCAGATGGACGTCATCGAGCTGAACGAGGCGTTCGCGTCGGTGGCGGCGGCCTGCAGCAAAGAGCTTGGGTTCGATCAGGCGAAGACGAACCCCAACGGCGGCGCCATCGCGCTCGGCCACCCCGTCGGGGCGACGGGCGCGATCCTGACCGTGAAGCTGATGTACGAGCTGGAGCGGCAGCAGGGCCGCTTCGGTCTCGTCAGCCTGTGCATCGGAGGCGGGCAGGGGATCGCGACCATCTTCGAGCGCGTCAGCTAACCCGAACGCGCCTCACATCTGAGCGACTCAACGAAGGCCAGGCCAAGCCTGGCTTTCGTATTAGCTAGCAGAGCGCCATGGGCGGGATGTAGAATACAAACACCCGTTGCGGAGAGGGGAACCCTTTGACGAATGCGCTAGTCACCGGCATCACGGGCCAGGACGGCTCGTACCTGGCGGAGCATTTGCTCTCGCAAGGCTACAACGTCTTCGGCCTGGTGCGGGGACAGGCGAACCCCAAGCGGCCGCTTGTCGAGGCGATGCTGCCCGACGTGCAGGTGGTCGAGGGCGACCTGCTCGATCAGGCGTCTCTGATCAACGTCGTGCAGCGCGTGAAGCCGGACGAGGTGTACAACCTCGCCGCGATCAGCTTCGTGCCGCTCTCATGGAACCAGGCTGAGCTGACGGCCGAGACGACCGGCCTGGGCGTGCTGCGCATGCTGGAGGCGATCCGTCTGGTGCTGGGCGCTACGCCTTCGCGAACGGCGACGAGCGCGAACGGCATCAAGTTCTACCAGGCATCGAGCAGCGAGATGTTCGGCAAGGTGCGCGAGTCGCCCCAGAACGAACGCACGGCGTTCTATCCGCGCAGCCCGTACGGCGTCGCGAAGGTGTACGGGCACTACATCACGGTGAACTACCGCGAGAGCTACGGCATCTTCGCCTGCAGCGGCATCCTCTTCAACCACGAATCGCCCCGCCGGGGGATCGACTTCGTGACGCGCAAGATCAGCCTGGGCGCGGCGCGCATCAAGCTCGGCAAGCAGAAAGAGCTTGTGATGGGCAACATGGACTCGAGGCGAGATTGGGGCTTCGCGGGCGACTATGTGCGCGCGATGTACACGATGATGCAGCAGCCCGAGCCGGACGACTACGTCATCGGCACGGGCGAGGCGCACACGCCGCGCGAGTTCGCGCAGCTCGCGTTCAAGTGCGTCGAGCTCAACTGCGACGACTACATGCGCTCGGACCCGCAGTTCATCCGCCCGGCAGAGGTCGATCATCTTCTCGCCGACGCGACGAAGGCGCGCGAGAAGCTCGGCTGGCGGCCGACCGTGACCTTCGAGGAGCTGGTGCGCATGATGGTCGAGTCCGATCTGGAGAAGGAGTCGAAAGCCAGCTAGTGATCGGCCGGCCGCCCGCTGTCACCCTGCCCGCCTTCCAGGCGGGCGTTGCTTGCCAGGAGGCTGCTCGTGGCGACTGAAGTGCTTTCGGGCCTGTACCAGCTCCGCGTGCCGATCCCGGACAACCCGCTCGGCTGGGTGCTGCCGTACCTCGTCCGCGGCGACGGCGGCTATACGCTCATCGACTCGGGCTGGAACACGCCCGAGGCGTTCGCCGCGCTGGAGGATGAGCTCCATTCGCTCAGCCTGACGTTCAACGACATCAAGCGCCTGATCGTGACGCACGTCCACCCCGATCACTACGGGCTGGCCGGGCGGATCAAGGAGGTCTGCGGCGCGCGCGTGATCACGCACCAGCGCGAGCGCGACTTCATCCGCAGCCGCTATCGCGAGCCCGAGCAGCTCCTCCAGCGGATGAAGGCCTGGCTGACCGAGCACGGCGTGCCGAAGGAGCAGGTCGAAACGCTGCAGTCCGCCGCGATGCCCGTGCGCGGCTTTGTCGTGCCGGTCGAGCCTGATGAAGTCGTCTGGGGCGGCGAGACGCTCGAGGTCGGGATCTACAAGTTCGAGATCCTCTGGACGCCGGGGCACTCGCCCGGCCACATCTGTTTCTACGACCGCACCCAGCGCATCATCCTCACCGGCGACCACGTGCTGCCGACGATCACGCCGAACGTCGGCCTCCATCCGCAGCAGATGGGCAATCCGCTCGGTGACTACCTGGCGTCGCTCCACCGGCTCGAGCCGCTGGATGTTGATGACGTGCTGCCGGCGCACCAGCACTCGTTCAAGGGCCTGCAGCGGCGGCTACACGAGATTGTGGAGCATCATGAGGAGCGCCTGAACGAGATGATCGCGATCATCGGCGACGAGCGGAAGACGGGCTATCAGGTGGCGTCGACGCTCGTGTGGACGATCGGCACGTTCGATAGCTTCTCGCCGTGGATGCAGCGCGCCGCCATCAGCGAAACGCTCGCGCACCTCGAGTACGCGGTGCAAGAAGGACGCCTGCGCATGCTTAAGGAAGATGGGCTCACGCTGTATGAGCGGGTGGTGGTACGAGAGTAGCCGTAGGGGTGACCTTTAGGTCGCCCGCAGCGCTCGTCTCCGCCACCACGATGCGGGAGGTCTAAAGACCTCCCCTACATTGCCTCCCAACGAAGACGCTCGGAGTGGGGCGTTCAATTGAACGCCCCTACGCTACGCGCCGCTAACGGGCACGAATGCTCAGGGCGGTCGCTGAGGGCCGCACCGACAACAATCGCAACGGCAACGGAGGTTGATTTGTCCCCTCAGCTCAGGCACTCTGGAGGCGATGACAAACTGGGAGGCCGGACTAGTGTACAGCGCGCCGGCGGCTCTGGGCTTTGCTGCGGGAGTCGTCGGAGTCAGGTATCCGATGGTCCCGCGGATCATGCTCCTTGCCAGCGCGGTTGCGCTCGTAGCAGGCCTCGCCACTACGACCGCCTACGTCGCCGCGTGCCCCAGCTGTCCGGCGTATAATAGGGAAGAATCCACCCGCGGGCTCTGGCTATACATTGCATTGCTTTGGAGTCCCATCTTCGTGGCCGGCATCTACGCGATGACGCTTGCGGGAAAAGGTGTCGGCCGACTGCTGCTTAGGCCTCGCCGATGAACCCAGGCGTGCGCTGGTCCCGAGCCTGAAGGCTGGGGCGTGAATTGAGCACGGTGTAGGGGCGACCTTTAGGTCGCCCGCAGCGCTTGTTTCGTGCACCACGATGCGGGAGCTCTAAAGACGTCCCCTACATTGCCTCCCAACGACAACGTCGGCGGTAACTAGCCCCCCGCCAGTCCCACGATCGAAGATCGCCGCTCGCTCGGCAGCGCCGCAAGATACTGATCGATGGCCTCTGCGGCGTGGCGGCCGTCCGCAAGCGCGGTGACGACGAGGTCCGCGCCGTTCACGCAA
>JBGQHA010000110.1:0-7991 GCA_041497735.1 Dehalococcoidia bacterium
CGCAACAAGCTCGAGTACACGAACGTCGCCTACAGCCTCCTGCCAGGCCGCTTCACGCTCAGTCAGCTCCAGCGCGTCTACGAGACCATCGCCGGCAAGAAGCTCGACAAGCGCAACTTCCGCAAGCGCATGCTCTCGCGCGAGATCATCGAGCCGACGTCGGAGCGGCAGGCGGAGGGCGCCGGCCGCCCGGCGCTCCTCTATCGCTTCCGAGCGCGCAAGCCCGTAGAGTTCTAGCGGCGCGACAAACGGCAGGCCGAGCATCTGCTAGAATGCCGTGCGAACACGGCACACGCGCCATGAAGCACGAACTCGATCGCCCCACGCCGACCGTCGAGGACTATCTCCAGGAGATCTACGACCAGCGCCAGGACGGCAAGACCGTCATCGCTGCGCGCCTGGCGGAGCGCAGCGGCGTCTCTGCGCCGACGGCATGGGCGACGCTCCAGCGCATGCAGCGCGACGAGCTGGTCGAGCTGCGCGGGCGGCATGACATCCACCTGACCGAACGCGGAACGGCGGCAGCGGAATCGATCAAACGCCGCCATTACCTCGCCGAACGCCTGCTCGTCGACATCCTCGGCATGGACTGGGCCGATGCCCATGTGGAAGCGCATCGCATCGAGCACGCGGTCTCGCCCGCAGTGGAGGAGCGGATCATGGCGCTGCTCGGCAACCCGACGACCTGCCCGCACGGCAACCCCTTCCCAGGCCTCCCCCGCCCGGCGACGGTCCTGATGTCAACGCTGCGCGAAGGCGACGAGGCGGACATCGATGGCGTGCAGGAGGAGGCGGAGGAAGACGCGGACCTGATGCGCTTCCTGCAGCACAACGGCATGACGCCGGGTACCCGCATCCGCGTGCTGGAGTTCGCCTCGTTCAACTCGACGATGACGATCGACGTGAACGGCAAGCGCGTCGTCCTGGGGCTCCCTGCGGCCGAGTGCGTCCGCGTGCGTGAGCGTAGCCTCGAAAGGGCAGGCTCTCCCGCGTAGCGACCGATTCCTTGGTTCGACGAGTAAGGGGCGTTCAGTCGAACGCCCCTTACGATTGTCGCCGGGAAGGTCAGGCCTATAGCTGGCGCCGGGCGTACGCAAGGCCGGCGCCAGAGAGCGCGGCGCCTGCGATGCTCAACGCGCCGAGCAGCCACCAGTTGGTCGAGCCGGGCTGTCGTGGACCGGAGCCTGAGCTCGGCAGCGTGCCGCCACTCGGAGTCGAGGTAGGGGGCAACGTTGCGATAGGGAAGGTGCCACTCGTGATGAGCGTCGCCGTCGGAGCGGCGGCGGCCTCCACGATGATCGTCCCCTTCATCTCAGTTGCGTGAATGTTGCAGTGATATGTGAACGTGCCGGCCTGCGAGAACGTGAACTGGAACGTGCCGCCGTTCATGTTCCCGGAGTTCCAGAGCGACGTGTCGGACGTTGTGGTGTGCGTCGATGTGGCTCCGCTGAAGTCCCACACGACGGTGTCGCCGGCGTGGATCGTGGTCTGGCAGTTGCCGCCATCGAACGACGAGCTGCAGAAATAGTAGTCGCCGACGGCGATCGTGGTTGTTGCCGCGGCGGCCGGGCCGGCCGGGGCGAACAGTCCCAAGGCCAGCATCACGAGTCCGGCGAGCACGAACATGGGGCGAACGAGCTTGGTCACGGGGTGTACCTCCTGCACGGCTTGACGCTCAACCTGACGTGCTCAGCCTAGCAGAGCGTTGGCCCGCGAGGTCAAGGGCGCGTCACTAGAGTGTACGTCATCGACGCTCGGCAGGGATTGGGGGAGTGGTGCGGAACTAGCCCGGGGTGTTGCCCGGGGAACGCTTGCGCGCGATGAAGGCTGCCGCCTCGGAGCGGCGCCGGAGGTTGAGCTTGCTGAGGATACTGCTGACGTAGTTCTTCACCGTCTTGTCGCTCAGGAAGACTTCCTGCGCGATCTCCTTGTTCGTCTTGCCGTCCGCGATCAGGTCTAGGATGCGCTGCTCTTGCTCGGACAAGAGCGAAAGCTCGTCGTCCTTCGCTGAGGCGCCGCTGCGCAGGCGCTCCAGCACCTGGCTCGTCACCTTGGGATCGAGAAGCGAATCGCCGCCGGCAACGCGCTCGATGGCCCGCACAAGCTCCTGGCCTTTGGTCTGTTTGAGCAAGTAGCCGCTCGCTCCGGCCATGATCGACGCGAGCACCGCCTCGTCGTCTGCGTACGAAGTGAGCATGAGCACGCGCGTCTCAGGCAACAGGGCGCGGATCTCTCGGCAGGCCTCGATACCGCTTCCGTCGGGCAGCCTGACGTCCATGATGATGATGTCCGGGGCCGCGCGCTGGGCCTCCTTGATGGCCGATGCAACCGAATCGGCCTCGCCGACGAGGGCGAACTGAGAACGCTTTTGCACGAGTGCGCGCAGCCCCTCGCGCACGACGTCGTGGTCGTCGACGATCATCACCCTGACTGGATCGGGCATCACGCGCTCCTTTGGACGGCAACCGGAATGGTAACAACAACGTTCGAGCCATGGCCGTTCGCCGAATAGAGGCTGAGTGTGCCGCCCAGCTTCTCGACGCGTTCGCGCATGTTGCGGAGCCCTTGTCCCGACGGCGGCGTCGCAGGATCGAAGCCGATGCCGTCATCTGTAATCGTCATCTCAAACGAGCCGTTCTGCTGCGCGAGGTGAGCGGCAACCTGCGACGCCTGCGCGTGCTTGCGAACGTTGGTCAACGCCTCCTGCGCGATGAGAAAGAGCGTATTGGTCTGCTCTTCGGTCAGGGATTGACAGGCGCCCGGGTCCTCGACGAGCTTCACATTCAGCAGCGCGTTCACCTGCAGGTGGCGAAGCAGCCCGCCGATGGCGCCGGCGAGGTCCGCATCGGCGAGCATGCCGGGCCGGAGTTGGAAGATGTAGCTCCGGATGTCTGAGATCACCTGGTTGAGCTGATCGACCGCCTTCTCGAGCTCCGGCGCAACGACATCTGGGTTGACTTTGACATCCTCCAGGCAGCTCTCCAGCCTGAGGCCGGTTGCGTAGAGGGACTGGATGACGCCATCGTGCAGGTCCATCCCGATCCGCTCGCGCTCTTCCAGCGCGACGAAGTCCTGGACCTGTCGGTGCAGCTGTGAGTTTCGGATCGCCATCGCCGCCTGGGCAGCGAACAGAACGAGCAGGCTCTCGTCTTCCGGCGTAAAGTCTGCGCCGTTGGCCTTCTCAGTGAGATAGATATTGCCCAAGGCTTCGTCGCTGTGACGGACCGGCGCGCCAAGGAAGGTCCGCATGGGCGGGTGGTTTGGCGGAAAGCCGACTGAGCGCGGATGCTTCGTCAGGTCGCCCAGGCGCAGTGGCTCCTGAAGGTCGTGCAGCCAGCCCAGGATGCCCAGGCCTTCCGGCAAGCTGCCGATGCGTTCGCGCTCTTCGTCCGACAGGCCGTGCGTCGCGAACTTCTCGACTTGTCCGCGACGATCGAACACGCCGAGCGCGCCGTAGCGCGCATCCGTGAGCTCGCATGCGCTGTCGATAACGTCCTGGAGTACTTTATCGGGATCGAGCGAAGACGCGATCCGGCGTCCGAGATCGCTAAGGAGGATAAGCCGCTGCCGCAGCCGCTGGTTCTCGTCGCGGAGATTGCTGAACTCGCGCTCTCGTCTGCTCTCGACGTTTTCCATACCAGACCCCGGAGTAACTTCAGTTTATGGCCGGATCGCTTGCCCTGGCAACTATCGGCAAGCTCAATTGCGGAATGCAAGGCCTGTGATCAGTTGGCAGCAGCCGTCTCTGTAGCTAGAGTGGGCGGAGAGCGCATGACATGACGGTTGAGCTGGATCGTTTCTTTGCCCCCGCCGGCATCGCCGTTGTCGGCGCTTCCCGCAGTCCGGAGAAGTTGGGCTACGTGCTTCTCGATAACTTGCAGCGCGCGCGCTACCAGGGAAGGCTCTACCCAGTCAACCCGAACGCCGAGCGCATTCTTGGTCTCGAGTGCTTTGCGAACGTGTCAGCGCTGCCTGAACCGCCCGACCTCGCGATCCTGACCGTGCCGGCCCGTGCGGTGCTGCAAGTGGTCGATGAGTGCGGCAACGCGGGGATACGCGCCGTCCTGATCATCACGGCAGGCTTTCGGGAAACCGGCGCAGCGGGCGCCGGGACGGAGCAGGAGCTGCTCGCGCTCGCCAGGCGGCACGGGATCCGCATCATCGGGCCAAACTCCGTGGGCATCATCAACACTGAGATCGGCATGAACGCCACGTTCGCAGAGACGGCGCCGTTCCAGTACGAGATCGGCATGTTCTCCCAATCGGGCGCGCTTGCGACGGCGATCCTGGACTGGGCGCGGTCGATCGGGCTGGGCTTCTCCAAGTTCGCTTCGCTCGGGAACATGGTGGACCTGACCGACGTTGATGTGCTCGATTACCTAGGCGGCGATCCGGCGACGAAGATGATCGTCGGCTACCTCGAGGGCATTACAGAGGGCCGGCGTCTGATGGATGTCGCGCGCCGGATCACGCCGGCGAAGCCGGTGATCGTCGTGAAGGTTGGCGTTACGGAGTCGGGAGTGCGCGCCGCGTCGTCGCATACGGGTGCGCTCGCGACGAGGGACGCCGTCGTCGACGCCGCGTTCCGCCAGGCGGGCATCATCCGCGCCGCGACGATGGATGAGCTGTTCGACTACGCGCTCGCGTTCGCGTACGCGCCGCTCCCCGCGGGGCCTCGAGTCGCGGTCGTCACCAACGCCGGCGGGCCGGGAGTGATGGCGTGCGACGCGATCGAGCGGGCACGGCTGGTCGTTGCCGAGCTGTCGGGGCAGACGACGCAGGTGCTCCGCGCGCGGCTGCCGCAGGCGGCCGCAATCGCGAACCCGATCGATCTGCTCGGGGACAGCGGAGCCGATCGCTATCAGGCGGTGCTCGAGGTCGTGTGCAGCGATCCGTCCGTGGACGCGGTCATCGCGATGCTGACCCCGCAGCGAGTGACGGAGCCCGAGCGCACCGCCCGCGTGATCTCATACATGGCGCGCGAGCAACAGAAACCGCTGCTGGGTGTGTTTATGGGCGGTGGCGCCGTCAGCCGCGCGCGGGAAATGCTCGATGAGGCGCGCGTGCCGGTATACCCCTACCCGGAACGCGCCGTCCGCGCGCTGGCAGCGCTGACTCGGTACGGCGCCTATCGACGCGACATCGCCTAGCGGCGGAGCGTCGTCGCGGTGCCGCCCACCGGGCTCGGCTCCCGATCCGGCGGCGGATAGACGCTGCACAGCACGCCGATATGCTTGCACTGAAGGCAGGCTGCCAGATATTCGCCGCCGACCAGAAGGATCGACAGATCGCCTACGTGGCACTTCGGACAGGCGGCGAACAACATCGCGGCTTTGCGTTCCGTTCTCTTGGGCGGGAGGACCAGCGTTTTCATTTCCTCGCCTCCTTTCCGCGCTAACGCGCAACAAACCCTCCATCGACTGGGATGATTGCGCCCGTGATGAACGACGCTCGGTCGGACGCCAGGAAGAGCGCGAGCTGCGCCACTTCCTGCGGCCGGCCGAACCTGCCGACCGGCTCGCTTTGTGTGAGCTGGGCGACAGCTTCCGGGTTGTCGTGCGTGAAGCGCTCGACCATCGGTGTGTCGATCACGCCCGGGCAGAGACAGTTCACACGAATGCCCTTCGTCGCGTACTCGAGCGCCGCGGTGCGCGTGAGCTGCACCACGCCACCCTTGGATGCGCTATAGGCGGGGATGCCGGGAAAGCCAACGAGACCGGCGACCGAGGCGTTGTTGACGATCGCTCCGCCACCGTGCTGCAGCATCGCTGGAATGGCGTACTTCATCCCCAGGAACACGCTCTTGAGGTTGACGGCGATGACGCGCTCCCAGTTGTCGACGGTCGCGTCCGCGGTGGGGGCCTGTTCGCCTTCGATGCCGGCGTTGTTGAACAACACATCGAGGCGACCGTACTGGCTGAGCGCCAGATGGACCATCGCCTCGACGTCCGACTCGTTCGAGACGTCAGCGTGGACGAAGGTGCACGTGCAATCCTTCTTCGCTAGCTCGTCGGCGAGCTGCTGCCCCTCCTCGTCGTGAACGTCCGCCGCGATGACGACGGCGCCTTCGGCCGCGAAGAGCTCTGCCGCCGCCCGTCCGATGCCCGACGACGCTCCAGTGATGATGGCGACCTTGCCGTGGAGCTCGTTCATCATCGTCCTCCTTCGTGCGTTTGCTTGTCTATCACCAGCCTACGCCGCCGCTGAGCAGCCAGCCAGAGCCATCGGACTCTGATATCTGGGCCGGACAGCCCCAGTTCCTCGCTGCGTCTCCGGCCAGAGCGCGGCTGGTGGATGCAGCACGGCGAAGAGGGGCCTAACGGCCCCCCATCCTTGGGCGCTTCGGGCCTGGGAGCCGGCGTGGCGCGGGCCGTAGGCTCAAGGAGGAGGGTATCGGCGCCATGTTCAAAAGGTTGTTAGTGCCGCTAGACGGATCAAAGCTCTCGGAGGCTGCGCTGCCAGTTGTGAGGCAGCTGATCGAAGGTACGGAGGCGGCGGAGGTTACGCTGTTCAGCGTCGGGCAACGGCCGAAGGGAACTGACCGGCGGCGCCAGGGACCCAGCCGGCCTGTTCCGATTTCTGGCGTGACCGGCCCGGCCCGCGGTGTGTTGGAAGCCGCGCCGCTCGTATATGCCGAGGACCCCGGTCAGGCGATCGAGCGGTGGGAGCACGAGCTGCTCGAGTATCTGGCAGACCTGGGCCGGCCGCTCAAGGACTCCGGCGTTAGGGTGACGCACAGCGTCCACTTCGGCGCGCCGGCTGAGGCAATCATCGAGTTCGCCCGGCAAGGAGCGTTCGATGCGATTGTCATGGCCACGCATGGGCGCTCAGGGCTGTCGGATGTGATTCAGGGCAGCGTCACGGCGGCGGTGATCAGGAGCGGCGTTGCGCCGGTGCTGGTCGTCCGGCCGAAAGGTCGTCGTTCGGAAGGCGGCGCTGCATGAGCGTCCGGGTGCTGCTTGTGGCGGCCCACGATGACGCGCGCGCGGGCCTCGCCGAACGCCTGAGCCGGAGCAGCGAGGTCGAACTGGTCGGGGCCGTGTGTGGAGCAAGTGAGGCGCGGAGCTTCACCGACCCGCGCCCGCACTTGATCCTGCTCGATCTGCACGAAGACGACGATAGTGAGCGCGAGCTCTGCCGGGAGCTGAGGAGCATGTTTCCCTCACCGCTTGTCGTCCTCACGTCGTTTATGACGCGCGAGCACTGGAGTGAGCTGCAAGCGGCCGGCGTCTCGAACTACTTGCTCCGCCATGTGAACACGCGGCGGCTCGCGGAGGAGCTGTCTCGTCTCGCGGCGCTAGACAGCGGAACGAATCCTCTGGCCGACCGCGAGCAGCCGAAGAGCCGAGGTGGAAGGGAGGGGAACGATGAGCGAAGCGCCAGTTCTGGTGCCGCTTGACGGGTCGCAGCTCTCCGAGGCCGCCGTCCCCTACGCGATTGCGATGGCGAAGGCGCTGAACACGGGGGTGGTCGTTCTGGGAGTGCTTGAGCCGCAGCCGCCGAGCGATCTCTTCCCAACCCATGCGAGCGCCGAAGCGCAGGAGCGCTTTCGAAACTATCTGGACATGGTTGCCAAACGCGTCGAATCGCAGAGCGTGCAGGCGGAGGTGAACCTGCGCGCTGGGCGGCCGGCGGAGGAGATCCTGGAGGCGATCGAGCAGGTCCAGCCGCGGCTTCTCGTGATGTCGACGCACGGCCGGTCTGGCCTGACCCGCTGGTATTACGGCAGCGTGGCGGGCCGGATGGCGCACGACGCGACAGTGTCTACGCTTCTGATCGGCCCGAAGGCCGCGCCACGTGCTAGTGCTGGCGCTATCAGGCGTATTCTTGTTCCCCTCGACGGCTCGGCGCTGGCCGAAGCGGCGCTGCCGGTTGCAGGTGAGATCGCGAGATCCTCGGGCGCCGAGGTCGTGCTCGCGCAGGTGATCTGGTGGGCGAATCAAGCGTTCATGCTGGATATGCCGGCGAGCACAATCGACCAGATCCACGAA
>JBGQHA010000111.1:0-7989 GCA_041497735.1 Dehalococcoidia bacterium
GTTTCGGGGGCAGATGCGCGCTGGGCCAGAGCAGATAGCCGTCGTGGTGCTTCGTCGTGAGGACGACGTAGCGCGCGCCGGCGTTCGCGAAGAGATCGGCCCACGATGCGAAGTCGGCGTGCGCGGACGCGTCGTTGAACTGCGGAACGAAGTCGTCGTACGAGAAGTCGCGGCCATACGTTTCGATGTGGTGACGCTGCGTATCGCTGCCCGCGATGCGCATCGTGTTCGAGTACCACTCGGCGTAGGGGTTGTGGCGGAGGTAGTAGCTGGGCCCGCGCTTCGACCAGAGCTCCTGCAGCTCGCCGGACTTCTCGGCCCAGGCGGGCACGGAGTACGGCCCCCAGTGGATGAGCAGGCCGAACTTTGCGTTGGCGAACCACTCGGGCAGCGGGCGGCCGGCGAAGGGATTGGGCGGCATGCGCCCTAGCGTACTCGAACGGCGCCGAGCGTGACCAGCAATGAAGTCGCGGCCCGGTTGAACTAGCCGGACGGCGGGTCGATAATAGGGCCACAATCGAGGGGCGCCGCGGCCGGCGGAGATCGCGGTGAAAGGGGGCACCATGTCGGAAGCGATAGCTGGGTGGACGTTCGGCGGGATCTGGCTGACCGCCACGCTGTGGGCGGTCCTGGACTCCGAGGCTCGCGGCCGGAGCCCGATCATCTGGGGGTTGCTAACCTTGATCTTCGGACCGTTCGCTCTCGGCGCGTACGCCATCACGGGCGAGCACGACGCGATCATGTCGCCCCAGGTGCGACGCCGCACGTACTATTTCACCGCTTCGTTCTTCTTCCTGGGCGTTGTGTATGCGAGCCTCATCGCGCTGCTCGCCGTAGCGCTGGACGCCGGGATCTCGCAGGAACCCATCAGCTCGCACGACGCGCGTGTATCGATTGCCATCCTGCTCGCGCTGCTGGTCTTCGCATTGCCGCTCTGGCTGTTTCACTGGATGCTGGCGCTTGGTCTGGTGAACGAAGACCGGGGCGAGAAGCAACAACGTGCGCTCTTCTCCGTCCTCCGCCGCTACGGCGCCGTCGTGCTCGTCATCTCCAGCTTGGTCTTGATAGGTTTCGGCGTGTTCCTGCTGTTCACCATGTTCGCGGGGATATTGGGCGTCTATGAAGGCGGGCGCGACCAGTTCGTGCCGGTGCTCGCGTTCCTGCCGCTCACCGCAGCGCTGATCGTGTACCACTGGTTCGCGGTCTTCGGATCAGCTCAGTACCGCGCGATGGCAGCACGATTCGAGACGGGAGAAGGCAGCGCGTTGCAGCCCGAGCCCGCAGGCCCCGATTAGCCCACTCGAACGCCGCCGAACATGACCAGACCGAGTTGCGCGAGGACCTCCGGGTCGTTCCGGGGGTCGTGGGCGAACCAGACGAGGTCGGCGGGCGCGCCTTCGTCGAGCGCAGGCTCGCGAAGGAACGCGCGCGGGGCCGTCGAAGCGGCAGCATCGTCGCGGAGAGATCGAAGGCGGGCACGATGGCTACTGGATCACGCGCACGATGCCGGCGGAGCCATCGACCTCGATGAGCTGGCCGTCGCGCAGCAGACGCGTCGCGCCGGGCACGGCGACGACGGCAGGGATGCCGAACTCGCGCGAGGCGACAGCGGTGTGGCTGAGCATGCCTCCCACCTCGGTCACGACGGCGCGGGCGACGGCAAAGAGCGGCGTCCAGGCGGGCTGCGTCACAGAGGTGACGAGCACGTCGCCGGGGCGCAGGCGCTCCGCCTCGCCAAGGCTTGTCAGGATGCGCGCGGGGCCGCGTGTCACGCCCGCCGATGCGCCTGTGCCGCGCAGCTCGCCCGGCGTCCCGTCGGGTAAGGCGGGGCGATCTTGCTGAGCCGGCATCTCCGGCGGCCGCGCGCCGATGAAGGCCGGCGGCGTGACGGTGCACCAGTGCGCGAACTCTTCCCTGCGCTGCGTGGTGAGCGCATCCAGGCCGGTGTTCTCGCCGCGGAGTGCAGCGCACAGCTCGGCGCTGCGCAGGAAGAAGACGTCGCGCGGCTTCCGAAGAGCCAGGCGCGCCGCCGCCGCGAGGACGAGCCGGCGCGGCATGCAGGCGAGGCGCTGATCGATGAAGAAGTTATGGTCCTCCAGCATCGGCGCGACGGAACAGGCCGCTTCGAGGACGTCCTGGAGGCGCGCGCGGCCTTCGCCATCCAGCCGGGCCATCGTTTCGCGGACGGCGGACTCGCGCTCCTCGATGAGGCGGCGTTGCTCCTCGCGGGGATCGTAGCCCTCGGTCTGCAGGTAGGAGCGAAGGAGCAGGAAGGGGACGGCCGGGTCCTCGTTCCACGTGGGCGTGCCGAAGCCGGCGTTGCTGCGCCAGCCGTACTCTTCGAGATAGCCGTCGAACGCTGCGACGAATGACGCCGCGGCGGGCTCCTCGCGTAGCGCCGCCAGCGTCTCGAGAGCCGTCCCGGTCTCCATCGCGTGGAGACGTCCGGCGACGAGCGGGATGGCCGCGGCGGCGCGGCTCACGAACCAGAGCCGTTCGGCGGACTCGAAGCTCTTGTTGGGGTGGCCCTGCACCAGGCGCAGCGCGGCCAGCTCAGCGCCGCCGGTGAGCTCCTTGTACGCCTCGATGAGCAGGCTCATGCCTTCCCAGTGGGGGCGGACCGCCATGGTGTGGAGCTGGCCGGAGCGGAAGCGCACGTCCGGCAGGCGCTCGACCTCCTCTGCGAGCTGCTCGTTGGTCATCGACGCGAAGTCGGTCTCGCGATAGTGCGCGGTGTGGCGGAGGACTTCGGGAAGGACCTCTTCGCGCCAGCCACGACCGGCCTCGCGGACGCTGTCGGGCGTCGCCGGGGGCGGTGGCGGGCTCGTCGGCCCGCCGAACGTGAAGTAGATGTAGTAGTTGAACGGACGCGGCACCATGCCCCAGCCGAAGCCTTCGAGGAAGCGCTGCGTGCCCAGCTCGAACTCGAGCGGCGTTACAGCGCTCGGCATGTGCTCCGCGCTGAACCGCCAGCAGCGCTCGGCGTCGGCGGGGTCGTCCCAGACGACAGGAAACGTATCGGATGCAGCTTCTGTTGTCATGGGTTGATCCACGCGGCGACCTTCGGTCGCCCGGGCGCAGCTAAAGCTACGCCCCTACGTCTGCCGCCCTCCATTCGCGCCCCTCTTATTCCCCAGCGTAGCCGGCGATAAGGTCGCCGACCTCGGAGGTTGACATGCCCATCTGGCCGGCGGCGAGCGACTTGATCTTGCCCGACGCGAGCGCGCGCTCGATGGCGGACTCGATGCGGTAGGCGGTGTCGGGCTCGCCCAGCGTCTCCATCATCATGCCGGCGGCGCCGATCGCCGCGATCGGGCACGCGACGTTCAGGCCGGTGTACTTGGGCGCGGAGCCACCGATCGGCTCGAACATGGAAACGCCTTCCGGGTTGATGTTGCCGCCGGCGGCGACGCCCAGGCCGCCCTGGATCATCGCGCCGAGGTCCGTGATGATGTCGCCGAACATGTTCTCGGTGACGATGACGTCGAACCACTCCGGGTTCTTCACCATCCACATCGTCGTCGCGTCGACGTGGGCGTAGTCGCGCTTGATGTCGGGATAGTCCGCCTCGCCGACTTCGTTGAACGCGCGGAACCAGGTGTCGTGGACGAAGGTGAGGACGTTGGTCTTTCCACAGAGCAAGAGCTTCTTCTCGCGATTGCGCTTGCGCGTGAGATCGAATGCGTAGCGGATGCAGCGCTCCACGCCGTAGCGCGTCGTGATGTGGATCTGCGTCGAGACCTCGTGCGGCGTGCCCTTGTACTGGAACCCACCCATGCCGCTGTAGAGGCCTTCGGTGTTCTCACGCACGATGACGAAATCGATCTCGGCGGGGCCCTTGTCCTTGAGCGGTGTCTCGACGCCAGGGTAGAGCTTGACCGGCCGGAGGTTGATGTACTGATCGAGCTCGAAGCGGATGCGAAGGAGGAGCTGCTTTTCGAGGATGCCCGGCGCGACCTCGGGATGGCCGACGGCGCCGAGGTAGATCGCATCGAAGCCGCGCAGCTCGTCGAGGACGGAGTCGGGCAGCGGCTCGCCGGTGCGCAGGTATTGCTCGCCGCCGAGGTCGTAGTAGTGCAGGTCGTAGCGGACCTCAGTCTTGCTCGCGGCGGCCTGCAGGACCTTCAGCCCTTCGCGGACGACCTCCGGGCCGATGCCGTCGCCGCCGATGACTGCGATACGGTACATGGTGCAGTTCCTCCGTTATTCTTCCCATCCGGGCGCGAGGTTGACAGTATACAGAGCACTGTCACCCTGAGCGAAGCGAAGGGTCTGGCCCCTCGAGGCATGCCGGTTGCGAACCGGCCGCCACATGGCTGCCGCGGACTGGCGGCGACCTTCGGTCGCCAGGACGCAGCTAAAGCTACGTCCCTACGGCTACCTTTGGGTGTCGAGCGACGCCACGGCGGCTCAGAATGACGGAGGGGAGGGCTAGGGCACGACGGCGCTGGCAGTGCCGACGATGATCTTCGTGCCGTCCGGCTTCTCCGCCCAGATGTCGCAGTGAGCGCGGCGCCGGGCGCCCTCGCGCGTGTACTCGCGCACCGCGCCGCGGCAGACGGCGGCGCCGTCGCCGCCCCAGAGGACGTTGACGAGATTGACTGACATGCGGCCGCCGGCGTACCAGCCTTCGCCGAAGCGGCGGGTCATGAACTCCGAGAGGAAGCAGACCGGCATCATGCCCTGCACGACGATGTCCGGGAAGCCGAGCTTCTTCGCCTCCTCCGCGTCGTTGTGGTAGTTGACGCCGGGCGAGAACGTCTTGCACATCTCGATTGTCACGGTCTTTTCGAGCGGCGCGATCTCTTCCTCGATCTGCGCAGCGGCCGTCTCGAACTTGCGGTCGCTGCGCTTCTCGCGCTCCTTGTCGACGGCCATCGATTGGCTATCGACCTCGAGGACGAAGCTCTGGTGCGTGCGGCCTCGCTTGCGCAGCCTGCCGTCCGCGCCGAAGACCTGCACTTCGTTGACGACATAGTCGCGCTGGCGTTTGATGTACCGGTCGACGATCATCGAGCGCGTGCTGACGTGTTCGCCGACCATGATCGGCGCGAAGAGCTCCCACTCTTGTTTGGCGTGCAGGTTGCCCCAGATGTTCGGGAGATACCAGCGGCCGAATCGATAGCACTCGGAGTGCAGAATGAGCGCAGGCGCGACGGCCGCGCCGAAGGGTGAAGCGCCGATGTACCAGTCGTTGTGGTCGTTGAGGCCAGCAGCGTACTCGGCGACGAGCTCCGGCGTGATGTCGTACTCATGCGAGCCGAGATCGAGGCCGACGGTAAGCTCGCCCTTCGCGACGGAGACCATGACGAAGGTTATCGTACCACAAGGGCCAGTCGAGGTTGGGGATGCCAGACGCTCAGTTGCTCCGAAAAGATTCTTCGCTAGCGTCCGCCTACCGGCGGACTTACGGCTCAGAATAACAGAGGGAAGCGACGGAGACCATGGCGAGGGTTATCGTAGCACAGAGACCGCGGAGCTTGAGACGTGCCATATTCTCCGTAGCTCAGAAAGAAAGAAGCAACGGAAATCACTCGGAAGAGTGCCGCAAGCACAGAGTCGCATTGACATGCCCCCGTGCGGGTGATAGCTTCGCACTGCGGGGGATGACATGAGAGCTCGGTCTCAACTAGGTGCACTTGTGCTGATCGCAGCGGCCGGCGTCCTCGCCGCGCTTGGGGCGAGCGGGCGACCGGCCAGCGCCCAGGACGCGCCCCGCGACGTCACCTATCGCGCGCCGCTGGCGTCGGGAGGCGACGTACTGATCACCTTCACACCCAACCTCTCGGGCGTGACGAGAGCCGAGGTGCGGCAGGGCTTGTTCGAGTGGGTTGTGCCGACAAGCTTCGAGACGCTGAGTCTGCACTTCTCGCATCATCTGTACTTCGACCCGCCTGTGGCGATGGCGGACGGGCAGTTCGAGCTCTCGATTCCGGACCAGCTCATGGGCATGTCGCGCGACAGCGTCCGGATCGACGGGACCGTGAAGGGCGGAGAGATCTCGGGCACGGCGACGCTCATCGCTTGCGTCTATCCCGGCTCGTGCATCGATCTCAGCTCCGTGGATTGGAGCGGCGCGAGCGTCATCAATACCCCACCTTGGCCCAACGATACGATCCGCGTAGGACACATCGAAGGGCAGAGCGGTACGCTGCAGCTCTCGCTGAACCGAGATGGCAACCTCACCTCGCTCACGCTGGACAACGTGGTCGCTGCATCCTGCTTCGACCCGCCGCTTACGCTCAACGTACACGCCTTCTTCGACCCACCGATCAATCCGAGCGAGGGCATTCGGGAGCTGGTGCTCGGCAGCGACCTGCGGCCGCTCTCCACAACGGTAACCATCGACGGCGAAACGATATCGGGAACTCTGGTCGTGCCGGACAGCGTCTTCGCGCCCAACTGCACCCTCCGGCTGCCGTGGACGGCTGGGCCGCCTGCCGAAACGCCAGCGGCAACGGCGACGCCTCAGGCTTCTGGGTCGCTGCCGGCTACGGGGGGCGGTGGTGACGCGGACGGATGGGGTCTCCTGGCCGCGGCGATTGCGCTGGCGGGCTGCGGCGCGACGCTGGCGCTGCTCGGCGCGCTCGCGCGAAGACCGCGCTAGAGAGATCGACCCGCAGGCCCCTAAGCGGCTGGCACGATCTGCTTGTGGATGTCCTCTGTTAGCTGCTTGACCTGCCTGGAAAGCTCGGCGACCTGAGTGGTCAGGTCAGTGTTTTGCTGCAGCAACGTGAGTGTCATCTTAGAGATGTCCTCGCGGTGGCGAGAGTCGGCGTCGGACCAGGCCTTGTCGCGATCGGCTTGACGCGTCTGGGCGAGGAGAATGAGCGGCGCGGCATAGGCAGCCTGCGTGCTAAAGGCAAGATTGAGGAGAATGAACGGGTACGGGTCCCAGCGGAAGGCGACGACGGCAGCATTGATCGCGATCCAGACGAGGACCATACACGTCTGGCCGATGATGAACGTCGGCGTGCCGAAGAAGCGCGCGAAGGCCTCGGCCGCTTTGCCGAAGGTGCTTTCGCCGAACGGCGAGCCGAGGTGCGCGTGGGGTGCATGGAACCGGCGATGATCGACTTGTTGCGGCTGTGCGTTGGTAGACATGTCCGCCTCCTACGATGCGCGTTTGCTCCATCGTAGTCGGGGGGGCGGATAAGGCAACAGGCCGGGAAGACTCCCGGCCTGTAACACTTGTGACGGGACGGGACGGCTAGGCGGGCGCGCCTGCGGCGAACTTGGTATCGATCTTGGCGGACGCGTCGAAGAACTGCTGCAGGCTCTGGTTGAAGCGGTAGAAGGCGTCGCGCTTGTAGCCGTCGTAGGACTTGGCGAAGCCGTCGGGCCGGCTGAGGTCGATGGTGTTAAGCGTGTACTTGAGGTCGGCGCTGCCGTGCTGCTTGATGCTCTCCAGCATCTCGCGCCACTCCTCCGGCGATTGCTCCAGCCAGAAGTCGAGGTCGCGCAGGTCGTTTTCGGTGATCTCTTTCGCGCCGGTGCACTCGAACGCCTCGAAGGTCAGCTCGTAGAGCTTGTCACCGACCTTGACGCCGACGCGCGCATCGACGGTGCCGAGCCGGCGGAACGAATCGTCGTTGTTGACGAGCTGGCGGATGGCGTCAAACCACTCGACGGAAGGAAACGTGGGCATGGCAGGTCCTCCTCTGTGATCTATCCTCGCGCCGGCGCGGCTTCTTCCGCCGGCAGGTACGGTCGCAGCGCTGGCGTCAGGTGCTTGCGGCGATCGAGCGTCGCCCAGTCGAGCCGATCGAGATACTGCCGCACCTGGCGGCCGCGCATCAGGTCGTACATCTGCAGACCCTGCTGGATGTTGTCCTTGCCTCCGGCGAGCAGGATCGCGAACGCCTCGCGGGTGGCGGTGTCTTTGTCGTCCCAGCAGAGCATCGTTTCGCCCTTGTCGAGATAGCGCTGGAGCTCGAGGCGGCGCTCGGGCCGGTGGAGCAGCACGTATTTGAGGTGCGCTATGCCGTA
>JBGQHA010000112.1:0-7984 GCA_041497735.1 Dehalococcoidia bacterium
CGCCTCGGCCCACGAGCGGCGCACGTGCCGGTAGATGTACAGCGCTATGAGTACCACGATGACGATCGCGATCGGTATTTCCGCCGGGCGCGTGTAGCGCGTGATGTGCTCCCAGTTCGACCCCAGGCCGTAGCCGGCGGCCGCCAGCGCGAGCGAGAACGGGAACGAGCCGGCGAATGTGTAGGCGGTGAAGCGCCAGACCGGCATGCGCGAGACGCCGGCGGGAAAGCTGATAAACGTGCGCACGACCGGCAGCAGCCTCGATACGAAGACGGTGATCATGCCCCAGCGGACGAAGAAGCGATCGGCGAGGTCGAGGTCGTGGTGCGACACCAGGATGTACTTGCCGTACTTCTCGACGAAGGGGCGGCCACCCCACATGCCCACGGAGTATGCGATGAGCGAACCGATGGTGTTGCCCAGCGCGCCGCAGAATGCGGCGAGGATGAGCCACTCCCAGCCGCGCCCTTGGTCCTTCACGAGCAACCAGCCGGCGAACGGCATGATCAGCTCGCTCGGAAGCGGGATGCACGCGCTCTCGATCGCCATCAGGCCGACGATGCCCGGCCAGCTAATCGTGTCGTAGGTGTTGCGGATGAAGTGGAGGATGGGGGTGTCGATGGCACCCAGCAGCAACGCGCCCTCAGTCCAGATCATGCTAGGGACAAGCTAAGCACGCGCCAGGGTAGTTCGGCCAGAGCTGCTGAAAAACGTATCACTTAGTCGGCGAGCCTGAGGCGCCGCCCCGCGAAGGCGTATTCGCTGCCCCAGCGCTCGCGCTGCTCGGCGATGCGCCTGCTCATGACGCGGCGGAACTCGGCGGAGCGGAGCGGAGGCGTCGTCATGAGCACGGCATCCTCCTGGTTGTCCGTGTAGTAGCGCGCTCGCACACCGACCTGCGTGAAGCCATACTTTTCGTAGAGGGCGCGCGCCGCTTCGTTCGAGAAGCGATACTCGAGCGTTACTTCTTCTTGCTGCGCCTCGAGCGCGGCCTCCAGCGCAGCGGTGAGGAGCAGCTCGCCGATGCCGAGGCGCCGGCAATCTTCTCGTACGGCGATGGTGACGATGTGACCTTGGCCCATCATGAACCAGACGCCGATCGTGCCCAGGACGCGATCGGGCGGCGGAGGCGCCGGCGGCGATTGGCTGCCGAGAAGCCGTCGCATCAGCCCGCCGACGCCGTGCTCCGGCGCTTCTTCGCGGGATGTGCCGGCCTGCACGTCGGGCGGCTCGTACGCGGCGAGATAACGCGCCATGCGGTTCTTCAGCTCGCGCTGGTAGACCGTCTGCGGCCACATGGTGGGAAAGGACTGGCGCTCGATCTCCATCGCCTGCGGGATATCGCGGGGCTCCATCGGCCGGATGCGACAGCGAACGGCGGTGAGACGCATGTGGGCTCCCATGTGTTCCTGCGGGCGTGGTCATTTTAGCACGGTACGAAGCAAGCACCTCAAACTGCGTTCGGCGCGAAGACTTCTCGTAGCCTTGCACCGGACGTTCGCTAGTTGGTAGTCCAGCGAGCCTTCGGGCGACGCCGCCAGTTGCGCCGCGAGATTCTTCGCTGCGCTCAGAATGACAGCAAGGAGAGGTGTGTGCGCTGCGCCGGAAGGTTGACGTTAGCGTAAAGATTAGATACACTCCGCGCGGGCCCGAGCGAGTTTGGGGCGAGTCGGCATGCCACCACGAAAACGCAACGTCCTGCTGCGCCTGATGCGCTTCTGCTTCCCATATTGGAGGCAGATTCTTGCTGCCCTGGTCTGCGTAGCGGCGTCCAGCGCGTTCGTGGTGATGATCCCGGGACTGCTTGGCTGGGCTGTCAACACCGGGCTCGGGATTCACACGGTCGACGGCCACGTCGTGGTGGACGGGAACAGGCGGTTGTTGGTCATCAGCGCGATCGCGATCGTTGGGACAGCGATCGGCCGCGGGGTGTTCGCCTACGGGCAGCAGTATCTGGCGGAGTGGATCGCTCAGCGCGTGGCATATGACCTGCGTAACAAGATCTATAACCACCTCCAGAAGTTGAGCTTTGCCTATCACGACAAGGCGCAAACTGGCCAGATCATGTCGCGGGCCACGCAGGACGTCGAAGGCGTGCGCCTCTTCGTTTCGATGGGTGTCGTCCGTCTCGTATACGTCGCGGCGCTGCTGGTAGCGACGCTGACCCTCATGGTGACCACGAGTTGGATGCTGGCGCTCATTACCTGGGCGTTCATTCCGGTGACTGCCTATCTTTCGATCCGTCTCACGATGCGGCTGAGGCCGATCTGGCTGCGCGTCCAGGACCTGCAGGGACGCATGGGCACCGTGCTCCAGGAGAACCTCTCCGGCCAGCGCGTGGTGAAAGCGTTCGGGCGGGAGCAGTACGAGAACGAGAAGTTCGGGAAAGAGGCGAAAGAGCTCTTCGACAACGCGTTTGCGACGAACCAGATGCAGGCGTTCAATTCGCCGCTCATCACCACGATTTGGATGCTCAACATGGCGACGATCGCCTGGGTGGGGGCTTGGCAGATCCAAAGCGGATCGCTGCAACCTGGTGATCTGGTCTCGTACGTATTCTTGCTGCAGCTCTTGCAGCTGCCGGTGCGCAGCCTGGGCTGGATCGTGATGCTCTTCGCGCGGGCGCAGTCGTCTGGCGAGCGCATCTATGACATTCTCGATGCGGAGTCCGCCGTCCAGGAGAAGGCGGACGCGAAGGAGCTCATGGGCGTCAAGGGGCACGTGCGCTTCGAGGACGTGTCGTTCGCGTACGACGCCGTAAGCCCGGTGCTGCGCGGCATCGATGTCGAAGCGCCGCCGGGCGAGATGATTGCGCTGCTCGGGCCGCCCGGCTCCGGCAAGACGACTGTGGTGAACCTGATGCCGCGCTTCTACGACGTGACGGGCGGCCGCATCACCATCGATGGCATCGACATCCGGGACGTGACGCTGGCTTCGCTGCGGCGCAGCATCGGGATCGTGCAGCAGGACATCTTCCTGTTCTCGGCCACCGTGCGCGACAACATCGCCTACGGCGCCGTCGATGCGCCGCAGGAGGAGATCGAGCGGGCGGCGAAGGCGGCGCGCATTCATGACTTCATCATGAGCCTGCCGGATGGCTACGACACCTGGGTAGGCGAGCGCGGCATGACCCTCTCGGGTGGTCAGCGGCAGCGCATCTCGATCGCGCGCACGTTGCTGCTCGACCCGCAGATCCTGATCTTCGACGACTCGACGTCAAGCGTCGACACGGAGACGGAGTACCTGATCCAGCAAGCGCTGGCGGAGCTGATGAAGGGCAGGACGACATTTGTGATCGCGCAACGGCTGCGCACGGTGAAGGCGGCCGACCAGATCCTGGTCTTGAAGGACGGCCGGGCCGTCGAGCGGGGCCGGCATGAAGAGCTGATTGCGCAGGAAGGGCTGTATCGAGAGATCTACGACCTCGAGCTGCGGGACCAGGAAGAGGCGTTCGAGCAAGTGCGAGCGGTGGCCGCGCGGGAACCCGAAGCGACCCCAGCAGGAGGGGCGGCGTAGTGGCGTATTGGGGCGGTGCGGGCGCGGGCGGCTGGAGCGGTGGCATGTACGGCCAAGGCATGCAGCGGCTTCGGCGCGGCACAGACGGCTGGGACGACGACGAGGATTACGGCGCTGTTTTCAACCGGCGGGTGGTGAGCCGCCTGCTGCCGTACCTGAGGCCGTATAAGACGCGCGCACTACTCGCGCTGGCCGGCACGATCGTCTACACGGTGGCGAGCTCCGTGCAGCCGTTCGTCATAGGCCGTCTCATTGGCTATGCGACACATGCCAATCTGACCAGGGTGAACCAAGTTGGTGCGGCATTCCTTATTTTGGTCCTCGTCTCGTGGGCGGCCCAGTACGTGCAGCTCGCCAACATGGGCTGGGTGGGCCACCGGCTGCTGCTCACACTGCGCATGCAGATGTTCGACCACCTGCAGAAGCTCTCGCTGCGCTTCTACGACAACAACGAGGTCGGGCGCGTGATGTCGCGTATCACGAGCGATGTGACGACGCTGCAGGACCTTCTGACGAGCGGCTCACTCACGATTTTCGCCAACTTTCTTGGCATCTTCGTCATAGTCGCCCTGATGGTCTACAGCAGCGCCATACTCACTGTGATCACGCTCGCGATCGTGCCGGTCCTCGTGGTCGCTATGGCCGTCTGGCAGGCGTACGCGCGCAAGACATTCGTGCACGTGCGGCAGGCGATCGCGATCGTAAACGGCAACCTGCAGGAGAACGTCTCCGGCGTGCGCGTCATCCAGAGCCTCTCGCGCGAGAGCGAGAACAGCAAGCGCTTCGAAGGGGTTAACCGCAACAACTTCAGCGCCAACGTCGACGCCGGACGCGTGACCGCCGCCGTGATGCCGATGGTCGAGCTGGCCGTCGCGATAGCGACGGCGCTGGTGATCGTCTACGGCGGCATCCAGACGCTCAACGGCCACATGGGCGTCGAGACGGTGGTGTTCTTCGCGCTGTCCGTGCAGCGCTTCTTCGACCCGATCCGAGACCTCGTGTTGCAGTACACGCAGCTCCAGCGCGCGATGGCCGGCGGCGAGCGCATCTTCGAGGTGCTGGACACGCAGCCGGAGATCCAGGACGCGCCGGATGCCGTCGAGTTGGAGGACGTGCGCGGCGAGGTCGAGTTCGACCACGTCGGCTTCCGCTACGTGCCGGACGTACCCGTGCTCCAAGACTTCAGCCTCCACGTGAACCCGGGCGAGACGGTCGCCCTGGTGGGCCAGACCGGCGCGGGGAAGACGACAGTGACGGCGCTCGTCGCGCGCTTCTACGACGCGACGGAGGGCCGCATCCTCATCGATGGGCACGACATCCGCGAGATCAAGCGCGGCTCGCTCGCGCGGCGCATGGGCCTCGTGCTGCAGGAGCCGTTCCTCTTCTCGGGCACCGTGATGGAGAACATCATGTACGGGCGGGCCGGCGCGACGCCGGAGGACGTGCAGGAGGCGGCGGTGGCCGTCGGCGCGCACGACTTCATCATGCGCCTGGCGCTCGGCTACGAAACGATGCTGCACGAGCGCGGGCAGAACCTCTCGGTCGGACAGCGACAGCTCATCAGCTTCGCGCGCGCCGTGCTCGCGCGGCCGCGCATCATCATCCTCGATGAGGCGACGGCGTACGTCGATACGCGCACGGAGGCCGTGATCCAGGGCGCGCTACAGGAGCTGCTGCGCAATCGCACGTCGTTCGTTATTGCGCACCGGCTGTCGACGATCCGAAACGCAGACCGCGTGATCGTGATGGAACACGGCCGCATTGTGGAGCAGGGGACGCACGACCAGCTCCTGGCCCGCGGCGGCGTGTATGCGAAGCTCTACCAGATGACGTACCAGGAACGGAACGGCGACCACCCTGCGGAACGTACCGAGCAGTTCGCTCCGGCGGCGACGTAGGGTTACTGTTCCGGGAGGTAGTCGATGGGCATGGCGATGTCTGTCGCATTCTGGGGTGAGATTCCTCACTGTCGTCCGCCTTTCGGCGGACTAGCCGTTCGGAATGACAAAGGCTGCTTGCTCCTCGAAGGCGCCTCGGCTAGCCTGAGAGAGACATGAGCAGCAGGCAATGTAGTTCGGTGAGCAATTCCGGGTCGTCGAACCGGAATCAGAGCGTGGGTCAGCGGACCTGACGAGCGCGATCGCGTCTGTCCATTCGGCCCATTGCCCGAAGCAGTGGGCCCTTGTATTTCAAGCGAGCGTAGGATGACTTCTCTAGACACCCAGGCTATCCAGATCGAGGAGGCGCGGGCCGCGCGCTGCCCGACGTGCGGCAGCGAGATGCCGGCGGGGTTTCGCTTCTGCGGGAAGTGCGGGCGCGCGCTGGGCGTGGCGCTCGCGCCCGTGATGGGTGACGTAGTGACGATCGTGTTCGTGGACGTCACCGGGTTCTCGAAGTTCGCGAGCCTGCATGACGCGAATGAGGTGCGGGAGGTGATCCGCGTGTTCCACTGGCTCGCGCGGGAGCAGGTCGCGCGTCACGGCGGCTTCGAGGTGAAGCAGCTCGGCGATGGCTTCATGCTGGCGTTCACGAATCCGCGCCGCGCGCTCGCCTGCGCGATCGGTATCCTGCGGGCGACAGCGCCGCACCAGGATGGCACCGGGCTGCCTTCGGCGGTGCGCGTCTGCGCCGGCATCAATAGCGGCGATGCTATCCGCGAAGGCGACGACTTCTTCGGTCACACGGTGAACGTCGCGTCCCGCATCATGGGCCGCGCGCGCGGCGGCCAGGTGCTGCTCTCGGCGGCGACGAAAGAGCTCATCGGCGAGGTGGAGTGGATACGCTTCGTCGATCTTGGGCCGAAGCGCCTGCGCGGCATCCGCGGCCAGGTGCGCCTCTACGAAGCGAGCTGGCGCTAGGGGACGGAGGTCTCTTCCTTCTCGATGATGCGGAAGTCGCTCTCGCTGAGCGGGATCAGCTCGCCTTTGCGGTAGGAGTCGAAGAGCGCGAAGAGATCGCGCTTGTGCGGGCGCTTGCGGCCGATGGGGCAGACCTCCCAGGCGGCGTAGTCCTCATCGCAGTAGCCCGAGCGCCGCTCCCCGCATTTCGGCTGGAGGTAGCGGCCCAGCTCCGGGAAGCGCCGGTTGATCTCCGCGCGCATGAGCGACGCGACCTTTCGGAACTCCCACTGCGCGCGCGTGCAGAGGCGCAGGTCGCAGATGTGGAGCATCTCCTGGAAGTTGACGACGATCTTGAAATTGGTGCTGGTCGCGTTCGGCAGGAGGAAGCGCGCGTCCTCGGCGGGCACGCCGGCATCGAGCAGCTCCTGGTAGAGCTTGCCGATCTCCTCGAACGCGGCCTCCATCTTGTCGCCCATGCCGGCGCGCTGGACCGACTCGGGCACGGTGTACGGGAACTTGGCGTCCTTGAACTTCACGTAGCGCTGGCTCTGCTGCTCGAAGCTGATGCCGATGCGGTGGCGGACGAACTGGTGGCTGAACGCTCTGCTCACGCCGGAGATGCCGAACTCGAACCAGACCTGCTCGAGCGGCGAGGCGTGGCCCGTTTGCAGCCGGCGCTCGACGAAGTCCGCCATCTGCTCGTGCGTGATGCGCCCGTCGTCGACGCGCTTGTCGATCTGCGCCGGCGTCAGGGCGGAGTACGCCGTCCGGTACGCCAGGTAGAGCGAACGGATGGGATCCTGCGTGTGATCGAGGAGCTTGACCTGGATCGGCATGGGGGTGTCCGAGCGCATTGTAACGCACGGTGTCGCAGTAATCGGGTCGTTATGGTGAGCCCGTTCGACGCGACGTCTATTGGGCCGGACAGAGCTCCGCCGGAGGCGGACAGGTTCCGCTCTGTCCCTACGAGGCTGTCCAGGGAAGTCAGTTGAGGGTGACGAAGACCGTGCCCTGCAGGAGCATTGCGGCGGCCGCTCCGCCGGCGATGAACGGCGCGTACGGGATCGGTTCGCCGCGGTGGCGCAGGCGGAAGATCATGAGCAGCGATGCGATAAGGCCGCCTGAAAGCGCCATGACGAGCAGCGCCGGTATGACGAACACGAACCCCAGGGCGAGGCCCGCGAACACGGCGAGCTTGACGTCGCCCATGCCCATGCCGAGGCCGCCGGTGAAGAGCGCCGGCACCAGGAGGCAGCCTCCGGCCAGCCCTGCGCCGGCCAGCGCCGAGAGGATGCTGGCGTGGGGCATGACCGCTGCCAGGAGCAGCGCGCCCAGGATCGCCGGGTAGGTGATGGCGTTCGGGACGCGGTACACGAGAAGGTCCGTCGCACCGCAGACGATAAGCGCGCAAAGATACGTGGTGACGATCGCGAGGTGTAGCGGATCGTTGTAGCGAGCGCCTGCGGCCGCGAACAGCGCGACCGTCGCGACGACGATCAACAGCCTGCGGAGCCAACCGCTCGCCGGCTCGTCAGCGTGGATGACGAGCGAGCCGGCCTCGGCGCCGGCTTGTCGCCGCGCGCTCTCGGAAACGGATGGCGCCGGCGGCTCCTCTTCCTCATCGTCGA
>JBGQHA010000113.1:0-7980 GCA_041497735.1 Dehalococcoidia bacterium
GCGCATGGAGGAGACCGGCGTCGCGGTGGACACGGACGCGCTGCGCGAGATGTCGCGCGGGCTGGAGAAGCAGATCGCGCGGCTGGAGCGCGAAGCGTACGACGCCGTCGGCCACGAGTTCAACCTCGGCTCGCCGCAACAGCTCTCCGTGGTGCTGTTCGAGGACCTGAAGCTGCCGAAGACGCGTCGCACGAAGCAGGGCTTCACGACGGACGCTACTGCGCTCGAAGGCCTGCGCGGCGCGCACGCCGTGATCGATATCCTCCTCGAGTGGCGCCAGCTCACGAAACTCAAGTCGACGTACATCGATTCGCTGCCGGCGCTTGTCAACCCGGCGACGGGCCGCATCCACACGAACTTCAACCAGACCGTCGCCGCGACGGGGCGCCTCTCGTCGCAGGAGCCTAACTTACAGAACATCCCTGTGCGCACCGATCTCGGCAACGCGATCCGGCGCTGCTTCATCGCGCGCGACTTCGGCCCCGACCCGCTCCTCATCGCCGCGGACTACTCGCAGATCGAGCTGCGCATCCTCGCGCACCTCTCGCAGGATGAGAAGCTGATCGAAGCCTTCCTTGCTGGCGAGGACATCCACGCCGCGACGGCGTCGCAGGTCTTCGGCGTCGACATCGACAAGGTGACGGCGGAGCAGCGTCGCCGCGCGAAGGTGTTCAACTTCGGCGTGCTGTACGGGCTGAGCGAGTTCGGCCTCTCGACGCGCGAGGGCATCCCGCGCGAGGAGGCGGCGCAGTTCATCGAGACGTACTTCGCGAAGTACCCGAAGGTGAAGGAGTGGCGCGAGCGCATCATCGCGGAGACGCGCGAGAACGGCTACGCCGAGACGATGGTGGGCCGCCGGCGGCTCATCCCGGAGATCCGCTCGTCGAACTTCCAGGTGCGCTCGGCGGCGGAGCGCGTCGCGGTGAACATGCCGGCGCAGGGAACGGCGTCGGACATCATCAAGATCGCGATGAACCGCATCGACGCGGAGATGATCGATCGCGAGCTGACGACGAGGATGATCCTGCAGGTACACGACGAGCTGATCTTCGAAGGCCCGGCCAAGGAGCGCGATACGATCACGGAGATGGTGCTGCGCATCATGCCGCAGTCGCTAGAGCTGGCCGTCCCGCTCCGCGTCGATGTCAAGATCGGCAAGAACTGGGGTGAGCTGGAGCTCATGCCGCCAGTGGCGAGCGGGGAAGGGTAGCGTGGCTCGCCAAGTACGCCGGAGGGCACCGCATGCCCAAGAGGCATGAGCCTTATCGCTCGCGATTGGCTGAATTGCGAACGATCTTTAGGCAAATTCCTGCGCTGTCGATCTCCGAGAGATTCCAGTCCTGTACTCCCACATACGATGGCGCTTCCCTTCGTCGCGACATGGATCAAAAAGACTTTGACATTTATGGCATCACTGTGGGTCGCGTGGTGGGGTATGTGGAACGTCAGGATCTCGAAGCCGGTCCGTGCAACAGATGGCAACGACGCTTTCAGCCGAATGACCTTTTGCCTGCAAAGACTCCGTTAGTAGATGTTCTCCCTTTGCTTCGGGACCGACCATGGCTGATTTTTGTTGAACGTCGTCGCATAGCCAGGATTGTTAGCCGAGGCGATCTCCAGAAGATTCCTGTCCGACTATTTGCATTTGCTGTGGTCAGCCTAATTGAAGCTCACCTGGAAAGGTTGATCCGGGAGACCTACGCACATGAAGCTTGGCAAGATCGCCTTGGACCAGCCCGTCTCCAAAAGGCAAAGTCAACGTTTAAGAGCCTACGAGGAAACGGCGCGGGCATCGACCTGCTCACCTGTCTGCAGTTCTGTGATAAGCGGGAGGTCTTTGTACGCACGCCCGGCCTGTTGGTCAAGGCGAGAGCTAATAAGAACGCAATGACAAAGAAGCTGGAACAAGCGGAGAAGCTGAGGAACCTGCTCGCGCACGGACAGGATCTGGTCAGCGGTTCTTCCTGGCGCGAGGTTCTTGGAGATCTAGAAGACAACGAGCGTCTGCTCGAGTGCCTCGAAGGCTGCGGGTAACGATGCCTGAGCTTCCTGAAGTCGAGACGTTAGCGCGCGATCTGCGCCCTCTCCCCGACCTGGCGGTCACCCCTCTCCCCAAGGCAGAGGGGACGACGATGCGGGCCGTACCAGCGACTAGCAACCAGCGACTATCAACTAGGCATGCCCGAGCTTCCTGAAGTCGAGACGTTAGCGCACGATCTGCGCCCTCTCCCCGACCTGACGGTCACCCCTCTCCCTAAGGGAGAGGGGTTGGTGGTGAGGGGCAGTACCAAATAACTAACAACTAGCAACCAGCAACGAAGCCATGCCAGAGCTCCCTGAAGTCGAGACGCTGGCCCGCGATCTGCAGGAGGCGGTCGTGGGGCGGACGATCACCGAGGCGTGCGTCTCGCCCGACGCGCCGCGGCTCGTGCAGGAGATGCCGGTCGATGCGTTCTGCGCAGGGCTGCGCGGGCGGCGGATCGAGGCCACGGCGAGGCGCGGGAAGTTCCTGCTGATCGGACTGTCCGAGCAGTTGCTCGGGCGTTCTCGAAAGGGTGACGCAGGGGGCGGCCTACAGGCCGCCCCTACATCGGCTGCGGATATGTGGTGGATCATCCACCGGCGCATGTCCGGCAACGTGATCCATCGAGAGCAGGGAGCGGCGGACGAACCATACCTGCGCGCGCGCTTTCGGCTCGATGACGGCACGGAGCTGCGCTTCATCGACCTGCGGAAGTTCGGCACGATGTGGCTCGTCGACGACCCGGCGCCCGTGCTCGCGGGCCTGGGGCCGGAGCCGCTCGACGCGTCGTTCACGGATGAGGTTCTCGCTGCGATCCTGAAGAAGCGATCGGCGCCGGTGAAGGCGGTGCTGCTGGACCAGACGGCCGTCGCGGGCATCGGCAACCTCTACGCGGACGAGGCACTGCACTACGCGCGCATCCATCCGCTGCGCCCCGCCAACACGCTGAAGCGCGGCGACGCCGCGCGGCTGCGCGCGGGCATCGTGCGCGCGCTCGAGCAGGGCCTGCACAATCTGGGCAGCAGCATCGGCTACGAGGAAGGCGAAGCGATCTCGCTGCGCGACCACGTGAACCTGAGTGGCGCGCCGGGCGGCAATCAGGAGTATGTCGTCGCGTACGGGCGCGAGGGCCGCGAGTGCCTCACCTGCCACAGCGCTGACATTGAGCGGCTGAAGGTCGGCAATCGCAGCGCGCACTACTGTCCGAAGTGCCAGCCGAAGGGCCGCGGGTCGCGGGTGGCGGGTCGAGGGTCGCGCCGGCAGGCAGCCAAGAAGAGCCGTTCGCGCGAGTAGGCTACTCACTCCGTTGACAGTCGGGCGTATACTTGGATCGCTATGGAGGAGCGCGCGCTCGAGATCGCCTGCCAGGAGTGCGGCCGGCCGCTGCCGCAGCGGGCCGACGACGAACGGGCGGTCCGCTGCGCAGCCTGCTTCGATGACTACCTTCGGGACATCGACAACGAGTTCTTGCAGTCGTATGCGAAGCTCGGTGTGATCAGCCGGCGCACGGTGGCCGAGACGTGCCTGCGCGGCCTCGTGCTCGAATCGCCGCCCGCGCGCAAGATCCTCGCGATGGCGATCATGGAGCAGTTCCTGCTCGCGAGCGCGGACCTGATCGGCCTGGTGCAGGCGATCCGCGATCGTGCCTGCCGGCCGATCGTGCAGTCATTCCTCTCGTTCCAGCTCGATGACGAAGCGTCGCGCTCGTTCTTCGCCGCGCTGGAGGCCGCCGATGGTGACCTGCTGGACGCTGTCGGTCTGCCCGTGCCGGACGTTGTCTCAGTGCGATACCCGGCGCTGCCGCCGCTCGACGCGCGCGACCTCGCCCTCGCGCTGCAGTCGTTCGTGCGCGACCTGCGCACGACAGCGCAACGCGGCGGCTCGGCGTTGCACCTGAGCGAGCTGGCGGGCAGCGTACGCGGCGGCCCGTCGCTCACCGAGCAGCCGTCGTATCTGAACGGCGTTGCGATGCGGCCGGACCAGGTGGCCTCGCTCGTGCTCGACGAGCGCCGCCGGCAGCTCGTGCTGCACGCCGTGCCGGTCGACGAGCACCGCCTGGGCGAGGTCGTCGACGCGATCGATTGCATGACGCGCGCGGCGTCGAACCTCATCTTCTCGTACCTGACGGTGCAGGACGAAGAGGAGCGCCTGCGCCCGCAAGCGGACGCTTACTCGTGACGCAAACGGAACTACGCAAACTGGCCGAGGGCCGGGAGGCGGAGATTTTCCTCTGGGAGGATGGCTCCGTGCTGCGCTTGCTGCGCAACCCGAACGCCGGGGCGCAGGTCGAGTGGGAGGCGTCGGCCATGCGCGCCGCCGCGAACGCCGGCGTTCGCGTTCCCTCGGTCCGCGGCACGACGACCGTCGACGGCCGGCCTGGGCTCGTGATGGAGCGCATCGATGGCACCGATATGCTCGCGGTCGTCGGCAAGCAACCATGGCAGGTCTTCTCGATCGGCTCGCTCTCCGGCAGGATCCATGCGAGCATGCACGACGTGCGCGCGCCCGAGGGCATTCCGGCGCTGAAGGACGTCTACCGGCGCCGCATCACGCAGTCGGGCCGCGTGCCACCGGAGCTGATCGGCCCCGCGCTTTCCGCGCTCGATTCACTGCCCGACGGCGACCGCCTCTGCCACGGCGATTTCCATCCGGGCAACATCATGCGCACCGCCGGCGAGCCGGTCATCATCGACTGGACGAACGCGTCGCGCGGCGACCCAACGGCAGACTATGTGCGCACGAACCTCATGATCCGCATGGGCGGCATCCCGCCCGGCGTTTCGCCGGTGATCAAGTACGGCTCGATCGTCGCGCGCGGGCTCATGCGCAGCTCCTACACGCGCGCCTACCGTCGCGTGCGCTCCCTAGATGAAGCGCTGGCTGATCGCTGGGAGGTCGCTGTCGCGGCCAACCGCCTCGCGGACGGCATCGAGGACGAGCGCGCGAAGCTGATTGCGCTACTGGAGGCAAGACAGAAGGCCGAAGGCCAGGCTTAGCCTTTCGCGCGATCAGTGATGCCGGCGCTACGACGCGCGCCTCCGCTCTTTTGCCAAACGCTCCGTGATCCAGATGCGTAGCAGCACCTGATAGCCGATGCCCTTTTGCCGGGCGACGCGCTTCGCTGCGGTGATCGTTTCTGCCGGCAGTCTGAGAGAGATGGGCTTCAGAGGTTCACGGCCATCTGTGATCGGCCCGCGGACGATCGGTAGTGTCTTTGCCAGCTCAGTGGTGTCATGAGTGTCGAAATAGTCTGCTGCTTCCCTATCGCTCCGGAATCTGGGAAGCCGTGTTTCCTTAGGACTCCTTTTGCTTGGCATAGAACTTCCTCTCTGTAATCGTCAGATCGCGAGCAGTGACCAGTCGGGCGTTTCTGGCCGAGAGCGCGATGACCACCAGCAGGTATCGTCCGGCCTCCGTCCGGCCGTAGAGCAAGTACAGGTCATCTCGATCGCGCCGGATGTGCGTCGGAGCGCTGAAGACAACATCGATGGCTTCATCAAGATCGACTCTATGCTTGGCCCAAAGCTTCGCAACGACAGCCGGAGCGGCATCGAGGTTGTCGATGCGCAGTTGGCTAGCCAATTGTACATCTCATAGATATGTGTCTGCAACCCTACTCCACAGTCACGGTCTTGGCCAGGTTGCGCGGCTGGTCGACATCGCAGCCGCGTAGGACGGCGATGTGGTACGCCAGGAGCTGCAACGGCACGACCGTTAGCGCCGGGAGCAGGAGCGCCGGCGCGTCCGGCACCTCGATGACGTAGCCGGCCTTCGCCGCGAGCTCCGCATCGCCTTCGCTCACGACGGCAATGACGATGCCGTCGCGCGCCTTCACCTGTTCGATGTTCGAGAGCATCTTCTCGCGCAGCCCGTCGCGCACCGCGATCGCGACGACGGGCATCGCTTCGTCGACCAGCGCGATCGGGCCGTGCTTCATCTCGCCGGCCGGGTAGCCCTCGGCGTGGATGTAGCTGATCTCCTTCAGTTTGAGCGCGCCCTCCATCGCGATCGGGTACTGGATGCCGCGCGCCAGGAAGAGGAAGTGCTGGCGGCGATGGAACGTGTGCGCGAGCTGCTCGATCTCTGCCGATCGCGACAGCAGCCGGCCGATCTGGTCCGGCAGGTGCACCAGCGGAGCGACCAGCTCCGCCATGCGTGCGTCATCGATGGCGCCGCGCGCGCGGCCGATGTGGCAGGCGAGGAGGTAGAGCGCCGTGATCGCTGCGGTCAGCGTCTTCGTGCTGGCAACGCCGATCTCCGGCCCGCAGCGTGTGTAGACGGTCCCGTCCGCGATGCGCGTCGACTGCGCTCCGGGGACATTGCAGACCGTGATCTGCAACGCGCCGCGCCGCTTCGCGTCCGCCATCGCCTCCAGCGTATCGACGGTTTCGCCGGACTGGGCGACGGAGATCACGAGCGTATCGGGGCGGATGAGCGCGCCTCGGTATCGGAACTCGGAGGCGTTGTCGACCTCAGCCGGCAGGCCGGCGATGGCCTCGATGTAGTGGCGGCCGACCATCGCCGCGTGCAGGCTGGTGCCCATCGCGATGAGCACAACGCGGTGTATGCTGCGCAGCGCGTCGTCACTGACGCTGAAGTCATCTAGATCGACCGCCGGCGGATCGAATCGCGCGTGGCTGCGCAGCGTGTCGAGCACGCACTCCGGCTGCTCCATGATCTCCTTGAGCATGAAGTGCTTGTACGCCCCCTTGGCCGCCGAGACAGGATCGAGCGGGACGTCCTGCGGCTGTTTGTCGATCTCATGGCCGGCAGCATCCCAGTAGCGCGCGCCGTCCCGGCTGATCTCGACCAGCTCGCCGTCGCCGAGGAAGACGACGCGTCGCGTCTCGGGCAGCAGCGCGGAGAGATCACTCGCGACGAAGTACTCGCGCTGGCCGTAGCCGACGACCACGCCACCCGCGTTGCCCGAACGCGCCGCGACCAACCGCCCCGGCTGGCTGCGGCTCACCGCCGCGATCGCGTGCGAGCCCTTGATTTGCCCGACAGCGCGCCGGAGGGCCTGTGGCAGATCGGCGCTGTCGCGCAGGTTTGCCTCGATGAGGTGCGCGAGCACCTCGGTGTCGGTCTCCGAGACGAAGCGGTGCCCCTGCGCCTGCAGCTCCTGTCGCAGCGCGAGGTAGTTCTCCACGATACCGTTGTGCACCACGGCGACGTCGCCGCCGCAGTCGAGGTGTGGGTGCGCATTTTCGTCCGAGGGCTTGCCGTGCGTCGCCCAGCGCGTGTGCGCGATGCCGATCGTCCCGGCTGGGTACGCGCCTTCGACCGCCGCGGCGAGATTGCCCAGCTTGCCGACGCGCTTGCTGACGTGCATGCGCCCGTCGCCGTCCACCACCGCGAAGCCGGCGCTGTCGTAGCCGCGGTACTCCAGCCGCTGGAGCCCTTCCATGAGCAGGGGAGCCGCTTCGCGCTCACCCTCATATGCCATGATGCCGCACATGATATTCCCTCCATGTCATCCTGAGCCTGTCGAATGATGCGCTTCGACAAGGCAACCGTAACGGTGCTGAGGTTCGGATGTGAGTTCGCTTGTGCCGCGAAGGAGGGCAGGGACGTTTGTCTCTGGCACGCTGGCCGGCCTTTGTCGAGAGCTTCCACTCTCGTTTTGTGCCGGTCATCTCGACCGTGCGAGCCGGGAGGTATCCGCCGAGTTATTCGATCAGCCTCCACCTCGTCACCCGCCTGAGGCGGGCCTGGCGCTTACAGTATTCGATTTCGTCCTCGCGGCGAGTTCCGCACCTCCTCTCGATCCGATCTCATGCACTATGGTACCGCACTCCCGTTTCGAAGTCAGCTCTGCGACATGAGCGCGCCGTGGATCTCCTCCACGTGGTTTACCACCAAGGAGATGTGGCCCTCGCCCGGGTAGAAGGTGGCGCGACAGTTGGGGATGGCGTGCGCCTGGTAGCGCCCCATCGATGGCGGGACGTTCTTGTCCA
>JBGQHA010000114.1:0-7953 GCA_041497735.1 Dehalococcoidia bacterium
CATCTTCGCCCATGTTGAAGACCATGCGGTCGCGCAGGATGCCGTGCGGCGTGACGACGATGTCGAGCCGGCCGAAGGTATCGAGCGCCTTGCGGATGATCTTGTCTGCGCCGTCCATCGTTGCGACGGACTCCATGCAGGAGACCGCCTCGCCGCCTTTCGACTTGATCTCCGCGACGACCTCGTCCGCGGGGCCGGCATCGTTGCCCGACCCGTCGACCGCGACGCCGGGGTCATCGACGACCACTCTTGCGCCCGCCTCCGCCAGCGCGATGGCGACACCGCGGCCGATGCCGCGCCCGCCGCCGGTGACGATCGCTACTTTGCCATCCAGCATGCCCATGATGTTCTCCTCCTCATGTTGTCGCAGCGACTATGCTACGCGGTCTAGCCCCGCGACGGCAAGCGGAGCGTCGCGCGGCCGGGCGTGGTCAGCTCGCCGTCCTCGTTCTCCACCCACACCTCGAGATCGACGAGGTGCTTGCCGTCCTGCTCGTACTTTTTCGTCACCTTGCCCTTCGCGCTGATCGTCTTGTTGACGACGTCCATCTTCCGGTACTCGACGAAGAGCTTCTGGATCCAGCCGCCGTCGCCGGCCCAGTCGGTGAGGGCGTTCGCGATGTAGGCGAGCTTGAGGTTGCCCATCACGATCACGTCCGGCAGCTTGGCGACGTTCTTGGCATAGTCGGGGTCCATGTGGATCGGGACGAGCTCGTTGTTCGCGCCGGCGAAGCGGTTGAGCTCCATGTAGCCGACCTTCTGGCTGTAGGACGGCACCTCCTGGCCGTCCTGCACGTCCTCCCAGTAGAGCTGCGTCGATGCCATGCTAGGCCTCCCTCAGCTGATCGGGCCCGTAGATGCGCAGCAGCGTCTGTCGCGCCGCGAGGACGGCCTCGCCGCGCTGATTGCTGAACGTCGCCTCGAGATCGAGGACGAGCATGACGCCGCCATCATCGCGCGGCTTCTCCGACAGGTTGACGAGCTTCGGCCGCGCGGTGAGCGTGTCCCCCACGCGGATCGGCTCGAAGAACTCGTACTCGTTGCCGCCGTTCAGCCCGACGCGGTACTTGCCCATCGAGGGGTTCACCTTCTCGAGGATGGGGCCGAGCCAGGGGAAGCCGCCGGAGAGCGTCGGGTGGGCGATGATGCCGCCGTGCTCGCTCTTCGCGGCGTAGGCTTCGTCGCAGTAGAGCGGGTTGGGCGGGTTGGGCGACTTCACGGCGATCGCGAAGCGCTTGAGCAGCGTCCTATCGATCTCGATCGTGACTGGATCGAGCTCGACGCCGACGAGCGAGCGCGCCGCGTCCGTGATCACCTTTGATTGTGTATCAGTCGTCATTGGCACCTCCCCACCCAGGTCGAAGGCCTGGGCTAAGACTATTCGTGCGGCACGAAGACCGGCAACGAGACCTCGTCGTAGTCCTCCCAATCGACGCGCACGCGCTGGCCGATCGCGACGCTATCGACGGCTTCCTTGTCGACCATGACGTGCGACATGAGCCGGAAGCCCTCGTCCAGATCGATCAGTGCGACGACGTAGGGCTGGCGCGCGCGGAAGAACGGATGGCCGATCTGACGGATGACCGTGAAGCTGTAGATTGCGCCTTCGCCCTTCGATCGCTCCCAGCGCAGGTCGAAGCTCATGCAGTGCGGGCAGTGCCGCCTCGGATAGAAGACGAGGCCGCTGCAAGCGTTGCAGACCTGGTAACGCAGCTCATGCTGCTTCGTCGCTTCCCAGAAAGGACGCGTGTCCAGCTCCGCGAGGTTGGGCAGGGGACGCGGCGCGTCGCTCACCGTTAGCTGGCTCCCAGTACGACGGTGCCCGCGGCGTGCCGGCTGCCGAGGCGCCCGCCGAGGCCGCTGGCGACGGCGAGCCTCGCGTTCGCCACCTGCGAGGTCGATTGGCCGCGGAGCTGTCGCGTCGCTTCGATCAGGAGGAAGATGCCGCGCATGCCCGGGTGGTTGCTCGAGAGGCCGCCGCCGTCCGTATTGAGCGCGGGCTTCGCCGGCGTATCGAAACGCAGGCGCCCACCGCCGACGAACGCACCGCCCTCGCCCTTCTTGCAGAAGCCGAGGTCTTCAAGGACGGTGAGCACCGTGATCGTGAACGAGTCGTACAGCATCGCCACATCGATCTCGTCCGGCCGCACGCCCGCCTCACCGAAGGCCATCGGGCCGGAGCGCGCGGCGGCGCTCGTCGTGATGTCGCCGCCGTTCTCGGGATACTTCACAGCCTCGCCGCCGCCGAGCACCCACACGGGCTTCTGCTTGCAGCCGCGCGCAACGTCCGCCGACGCGATGACGACGGCGCCGCCGCCGTCGGAGATCATGCAGCATTCGAGCATGTGGATTGGGTCGGCGATGACGCGCGACGAGACGACGTCATCGACGGTGATCTCGCCGGTGCCCTTGAACTGCAGATCGGTCATCGCCTGCACGGCCTGCGGGTTGCGCGTGGCGTGCAACCGCGTCGCGACGCTGATCTCGGCGCGCTGGGCGTCCGTGGTGCCGTAGCAGTGCGCGTGGCGCTGCGCGACCAGCGCGTAGTCGCCGACGAGCGTGAGGCCCCACGGCTCCTCGAAGTTGACGATGGGATGGGGGAAGCCCACCGCGTAGCTGCGCCCGCCGGACCCGAGCGCCGTGCCGCCGCGCCGCATCGTCGAGCCGTAGGTGAGCAATGCGACGTTCGCCTTGCCGGACGCGATGGCGCGCTTGGCATGCGCGGCCTGGAACTCGAACGACGAGCCGCCGGTCATCGTCGTGTCGGTGATGTTCGCCTTGATGCCGAAGTACTCCGGCGTCGAGGGGATGCCGGCGTGGACGCCGCCCTCCTCGCCGCACTCGTAGATCGCATCGACATCCTTCCAAGAGAGGCCGGCGTCCTCCAGCGCGCGGATGGCGCACTCGGCTTTGATGCGCAACGCCGACATGTCGGCGCCCACCGTGCGCAGCGGATACTCGTAGATACCGGCGATCGCGGCATCGCGCGTCTGGACAGGCATGGAGGCTCCCGAGATCAGGTTCGTTTCGCGGACATAACTGTAGTCGAAGGCGCGGGAGGGGACAACACCCGATCGGGGGGCGTCGCTCCCTCACCCCGGCCTTGCGGCCACCCTCTCCCTCGAAGAGGGAGAGGGGTCGGTGGTGAAGGAGGATCACGCGTGCAGCGCGCGCTCGGGGCTGCCGGGGAAGACCACGTTGCCCGCAGTGCGCAGGGCGAGCGCCTGGATCGTGAGCGTTGGGTTGTAGCCGGACGACGTGACGAAGACACCGCCGTCGGCGCAGTAGACGTTATCGAGGTCGTGCAGCTTGCCGTACGCGTCGCAGACGGACGACGACGGGTCGCTGCCCATGCGCATCGTGCCCATGATGTGTTTGGAAGCAGGCGGCACGTCCATCGGCGCGATGAACGAGAACTGCGCGCCGGCCAGGCCGAGCATGTCGACCATCTTTGGGCCGTAGAAGTCGCGCGACGCCAGCTCCATCGCGTGGTTCTTGTATGTGATGCGCGCCACATGGAGGCCGTGCACATCGCGCACCTCCGGGTCGAGATCGATGTAGTTCGTGAGCTGCGGCGCGTCCTCGGCCTGCATGGTAAGCGCCAGGATGCGATCGCGGAACGGGCTGTCCTTCATGAGCGTCACGAACGTCTCGCCGCGCGCGCCCAGACTGAACGCCGCCTGCTTCGCCTCAGCGATCAGCTCGCTCGCTGTGCCGAACTCGATGATGCCGCCGAGCGGCCGGTTCGCATCGCCCGGCACGCCACGGAAGTCCGACATGCCGTGCGTGACGGATCGGCCTCGGTGGCCGTGGATGCGCTGCTTGAAGAACCCGACGCAAATCGTCTGGAAATGGAACATGAGATTGCGGCCGACGGCGCCCGACGAGTTGCCGAGGCCCGGCCCGCCCGGATCGGACAGCAGACAGAGCCGCGCGCTTTCGATCGGGCTGGCGGCGAGGATGAATGCGTCAGCTTTCGCCTGCAGCTTCTCGCCGGTTGCGTCGATGTACTCGACTGCGGCGACAAACGTTCGTGTGCCGTCAGGGATGAGTCGCGTGACGGTCGCGTTGTAGCGCACCTGGCAGTTGCCGGTGAGCAGTGCGTCACGGAGGAACGTGACGGCGGGTGAGCCTTTCGAGTTGTTCGGACAGCCGTAGCCGGAGCAGAACCCGCAATCGACGCAGGGCGGCCGGCCGCGGTACGGCCGCGAGTTGACGGCGGTCGGGTAAGGGAACGGATGGTAGCCGGCCGTCGCTGCGCCCTTCGAAGCGAGCAGTGCGGCGTACATCGGCGCGCCCGGAGGCATGGCGTACGGACGCGAGCGTTTCGGCGCGAACGGATCGCTGCCGTCCAGCCCTTGTACGCCGACGACTTGCTCGACTTCCGTGTAGAACGGTTCGAGCTCGTCGTACGTCAATGGCCAGTCAGCGAAGTTCGCGCCGGCGACGTCGCCCAGCTCGCTGCGAAGACGGAAGTCCCAGTCCGGGAAGCGTGGATACTTCATGTCGGCATGCACTGCGGCGCCGCCGACCGTCTTCGGCAGGCCGTTCACGTCGCCGACGAGCGAGCGCACGCCATCGGCCTCGCTCTGCCGGAAGGAGCGAGGATGGAGGAGCGGGTCGGGCGCGATGAAGAAGCGCTGGCTGAGCTTGAGCTCATCGTTGCTGAAGAGCGGCACGGGCTGATCGTTCGCCGGGTCGTCCAGGCCGGGGAAGTAGTTGTTGCCGGTCTCGAGGACGAGCACCTTCTTGCCGTGCGTCGCGAGCACGTACGCCGCCGCCGATCCGCCCGCGCCGCTCCCGATGATGATCGCATCGAACGAGGCGAGGCTGGTGTTGCCCAGGACGTTCGGCTCGCGGGAGGGGAGGCCCATCGCTAGAAGAAGCGCTGTCCGCCAAGCCCTGGAGCGAGGCGCGACAGCAGATCGATCGTGGAGCTGGAGAAGCCGACGAAATCTTCGTCGGGGTTCGGTGTGGAAAGCGGACGGGCGGTGAGCTGATGGAACGTCTCTGTCGACTTGTCGTAGATCGAGTAGCCGAGCGGCTGGCTGTCGCCGTCGAACCGCGATGACTTCCAGCCGGCGAGCTCGCGGTTGCCGCCGTACTCCGGCGCGGCGTATGCGGCCTCTATCGTGTGCTGGAAGAGCAAGCCAACGAATGACTGGTCCGTGTCGGTCAGCGCGTGATCCTGATCGCTCGGCCCGACCGAGACGAAACTCAGGCCGAAGAGCTGTCTGCTTGTCCCGTCGAGCGTGCGCAAGCCGTCCTGGTACTGATCGCGCCAGCCCTTCGTCGCGCCAAGGACGGCGTCGTTGTAGTCGCCGCCGGGCGTGTTCTGCGAGCCGTAGAGCCGCACGCGCCACGCGATCTCCTGCACGCGCGTCAGCGGCAGGTAGCGCTCGAAGCTGTCGATGGGAAAGTCTTGGGATGGCTCGCCCGTGCTGTTGTCGGGATACGGATGCCGGCCGCTGAACGGCCCTCCCGCGTAGATGCGCGGCGGATCGTACTCGAACGCCGTGAGCAGCCGCTCGATGTAGCCGGCGGCGCCGATCTCGGCCCCGATCGGCAGCAGGCGCGCCGCTGCGGCGTCGATGAGATCGCGCTGGTGCGGCGTGAAGAACGCGATGGAGGTCGGGCTCGCGCCGCAGCTCTCCAGGCTCCAGCCACCGGCGAGGAGGAGTGTGCCGGCAGCGGTTGCCTTGAGGAACTGCCGGCGCGTCAGACCGTCGCTCATGCCGGAATACTGAACGGTCAAGGGGTCAAGGGTCAAGGGTCAAGGGTCAGGGGTTGTTGTCCATGGGATCGGGATTCGCGTCACCGGCCGTGGTGTCTCGGCCCGGCCAGACTTGGTCAGCGAGCTCGCGAAATCTATGAGAAACTGCGGCTCCACTCCCTCGCCGATGACGTAGTACTCCACAGCGTCCCGATCCGCTGCGCCTGGGAACACCTCGTGGCCGGGCTCGTACCAAAGAAGAAAGCTGAACTCCTTCGGGTCGGCATCACTCTTTACCTGCAGATAAGGACATGGGTTTGCCTTGCTGCTCGGGCTGCAGTCGACACCGCGCATGTAAATGGTTTCTTGATGCCCGTTCTGCGTCGGTAGCCCAGGATTGGAGAGACCGCCGACGTGCATGCGTAGCGATTTGTTCTGGCCGGAGTACGCCGCGACAAAGTAGCCGTCGTTCACGGCGATATGCACCGTGTCGAAGCCTTCCGGCGGAGCCGGTGGCCGGAGCACTGGCGAAAGGTTGGCCGATACCCGCGCGGCTATCGCGTCCCAGAATTCGTCGCTTTGAGAAGCTGGCCCGTCTCGGATCGTGGGCGTGTTCCTGGGCGTGAAGACGAATGTGGGTTTGGTCGGGCGCGCGCTCGTCGCCGTCGGGCTAGGCGAGTTGTCGCCTTCCCCGCAAGCGGCTGCCAGCAGGGCGAGCGCCGCAATTGAGATGATGGCTATCCGCAGCTGAGCCGCCATGCTGAGTCTAGTCCGGCAAAGCAATTGGTGCCAGCTTTGCTTGACGCCGCTACGAGTGCGGCAAGTAGAATGCGGTGTTCCACATGGACCTCAACCCATCGCCCGCCGAGGAAGCGTTCCGCGCCGAGTTCGCGGCGTGGCTGCGCGCGAACCTGCCGGACGAATGGAAGGGCCGCCGCCTGCGCGGCGCCGCCGACGGCGCTGTCCTCGAGGCGCGCCGGTCGTGGGAGCGGCAGCTCGGCTCGGGCGGCTGGCTGGGCGTTTCGTGGCCGCAGGAGTTTGGCGGACGCGGCGCGACGGCGATGGAGCACGTCATCTACCTGGAGGAGCTGTTCGCGTCGGGCGCGCCCGATCCGCTGAACACGCTCGGTCTCAATCTCGTCGGGCCGACGATCATCGAGGTCGCCACGGACGAACAGAAGCGCAACTACCTCGCGCCGATGCTGCGCGGCGAGGTCGTGTGGTGCCAGGGCTTCTCGGAACCGAATGCGGGCTCCGATCTGGCCGGCCTGCAGACGCGCGCCGACCGCGACGGCGATGAGTGGGTGGTGAACGGCCAGAAGATCTGGAGCTCCGGCGCGCAGTACTCGGACTGGTGCGCGCTGCTCGCGCGGACGGACCAAGATGCGCCGAAGCACAAGGGCATCTCGTTCCTCCTCGTCGACATGAAGTCGGCGGGGATTACCGTCCGGCCGATCAAGCAGATCTCCGGTGACGCCGAGTTCAACGAGATCTATTTCGACAACGTCCGTGTGCCACACGATCAGGCGCTGGGCGAGGTGAACGGCGGCTGGCTTGTGGCGAATCGCATGCTGGCCTACGAGCGCGGCGTGATCACGATGGAGATGATCGCGGGGTACCAGCGTCACTGGGACGAGCTGCGCGACTTCGCGCGCGCTACGCGTCGCAACGGTAGCGCGCTCATCGATGACGCCAGCGTACGCGAGCGGCTCGCGCGCTGCTGGGTCGATGTGCAGCTTATGCGTCTCGTCAACCTGCGGTTGCTGACGCGCTATATGCGCGGCCTGCCGCCGGGCGCTGAGACGTCGTACATGAAGCTGTATTGGGTGAAGACGGAGCAGGGGCTGTCCGACCTTGCGATGTCGCTGGCGGGGCCCGACGGACTGGCGATGGCGGGCTCGCCTCGCGCCGTCTACGGCGGTGAGTGGCTCCGGCTCTACGTCATGTCGCGCGCGGCGAGCATCTATGGCGGCACCGAGGACATCCAGCGCAACATCATCGCGGAGCGCGTGTTCGGGCTGCCGCGTGGGTAGGGGGACATGGACTTCGAGCTGAGCGAAGAACAAGAGCTGCTGCGCGCGGGCCTGCGCCAGCTCCTGGAGCGCGAGTGCGACATCTCGCGCGTACGCGCCGTCGCGTACGATGGCGACGGCCGCGATCCGGAGCTGTGGCGCGCGCTCGCGGACGCTGGCTGGCTGGCGATCGCGGTGCCGGAGGCGGAAGGCGGCGCCGGGCTCAAG
>JBGQHA010000115.1:0-7816 GCA_041497735.1 Dehalococcoidia bacterium
CGCGGCTTGCGCGCCGGCGATACGTTCATCAAGCTCACCGAGACGTTAGCCGCCGCGGTGCAAGGCTCTGGCGTGAACAAACTGCGAGCCGGCATCCGGCCGGAGCACCTGGTACCGCTCGAGGGCGCGAATGGCGACTCCGCCGCGACGTTCGAGGGCACCGTTGACCTCGTCGAATCGCTGGGGAGCGAGCAGCACGCGATCGTAGCGCTGCCGCAGGGCTCGTTCACGGTGCGGCTGCCGTCCGATGTGCGAGTGGCCACGGGCGCGGCGTTGCGGCTCGGCGTCGACGCGAAGCACCTGCACCTGTTCGACGCGGCGAGCGGCCGGAGGATCGACGCGTGACGGCGTCGGCGCAACCGCGGCGGGGACTCGCCAAGCCGGTACGGCAGTTGCTCACGGCGCTGCCCTTCCTCGCGCCATCGATCGTGATCTTCGGCACGTTCGTCTTCTATCCGCTCGGGAAGTCGGTGTACCTGGCGTTGTTCAAGAGCAACCCCTTCCACACGCGCCAGATCTACGTCGGGTTCGAGAACTACCACGAAGTGCTCACGTCCGGCGACTTCCGCACGACGCTGCTGATCACGGGTACCTTCGCGCTGTACACGGTGGTGCCGTCGCTCCTGATCGCGACCTTCCTCGCGACGCTGGCGAACCAACGCTTGCCGGGTGTCGTCATCTTCCGCACGATCTTCTCATCCACCATCGCCGCGTCCGTAGCGGTCGCCTCGGTGCTCTTCCTCGTGCTGCTCCACCCCAGCATCGGTGTGCTGAACGAGCTGATCGGGAAGGCAGGGATCGCGCACAAGAACTGGCTGCAGGATGGCGGGTGGGCCGTCCATCAGCACCACGGCTTCGGCGCGTTCGCAGCCTGGTTCACCGACCCGAACTGGGCCTTGATCTCCGTCTCGATGGTGACGGTCTGGATGAACATCGGGCTGTTCACCATGATCCTGCTCGCGGGCTTGCAGACGATCCCAGAGGAGCTCTACGAGAGCGCTCGCATCGACGGCGCGGGCCCCTGGTCGACGTTCTGGAACATCACGCTGCCCATGCTCTCGCCGTCGTTGTTCTTCGCGGCTGTCATCGGGCTGATCTTCTCGTTCCAGGCATTCGGCCAGATCAACTTGCTGACCGGTGGCGGCCCGGCCGGCAGCACGAACACGCTGCTCTATTCAATTTATCAAGAGGGCTTCCAGAACTTCCGCACCGGCGCGGCCTCCGTGGAAGCGCTCGCGCTGTTCGTGATCATGGTCGCCCTGACGTTGACGCTCTTCCGTCTCGCATCCAGTCGCGTCTATTACGGAGGCGATCAGCGTTGAGATTCGGCCTCCTCATCCAGCGCTGGGCGCGCCGGCTGCCGGCCTACCTCGTGCTTATCGTGTGCGCGGCGATCGTGCTGGTTCCGCTCTACTCGACGATCGTCGACAGCCTGCACCCGATCAGCGAGTTCCTGAACAACCCGCCGCCCAGCCTCTGGCCGCATCACCCGCAGTGGGGAAACTACTTCTCGCACGGCGGCGCAGCAGGCGCCGGCACGCCGCTCAAGCGCTATCTCTTCAACAGCGTTGTCGTGTCCTCGATCATCACGCTGGGCCAGCTCGTGACGTCGGTGCTGGCCGCGTACGCGTTCGCCTACCTGCGCTTCCCGGGGCGTAACGTGCTGTTCGCGCTCTTCCTCGCGACGATGATGGTGCCGCTGGAGGTGGCGATCATCCCGAACTTCCAGACAATGCAATGGCTGGATCCGAAACTCGCTAGCTTCTTGCCGGGCCCGCTGACGACCATCGATGGGTATACGGGTCTCGCCGCGCCGTTCCTGGCGACAGGCTTCGGCACATTCCTGCTGCGTCAGTACTTCCTGACGATCCCGAGCGAGTTGCGGGACGCGGCTGAGATGGACGGCTACGGCCACTTCCGCTTCCTCACGACGATCGTCGTGCCGCTCTCGCTCGGCGCAATCGCGACGCTCGCGATCTTCGCGTTCATCCAGGCCTGGAACCAGTACCTCTGGCCGCTGCTGGTGACGAACGACCCGCACATGCGGACCGTGCAAATCGGTATCGGCTCGGAGACCCAGCAGCTCGATAAGATCAACATCGCGTTCGCGAGCACCATCGTCTCGCTCATCCCGATGCTGTTGCTCGTCGCGGCGTTCCAGCGCGTCCTGGTGCGGGGCATCTTCGGCGGCGCGCTGAAGGGCTGATCGTTGTCCCTGGTTGTTGGTCGTTGGTTGTTGGTACCGCTGGCGTTCCGCTAGGGGCGTTCCAGCTTCAAGCTTCCAGCGTCTAGCTTCGAGCTAGGCCCTGTGCTATAGTCCTAAAGCAACTCGACATAGATTCGAATGACGGGGCGGAGCGCCGCCCTGTCGTCTACAACGAGGAGAACGAGGCTTGGAATCAGCGGTCAGCATGAAGGCGCTGCTTGAGGCGGGCGTCCATTTCGGGCACCAGACCCGGCGCTGGAACCCCAAGATGCGGCCCTTCATCTTCACCGAACGCAACGGCATCCACATCATCGATCTGCAGCAGACGGTCGGCCGGCTGGCGGTAGCGCTCGACTTCGTGAGCGAAGTGGCGCGAAACGGCCAGCAGATCCTCCTGGTCGGGACAAAGAAGCAGGCCCGCGAGGTCGTCGAGGCGGAAGCCCGCCGCGGCTCGATGCCGTTCGTGACGAACCGCTGGCTGGGCGGCACGCTCACGAACTTCGTCACCATCCGCACCCGATGCGAATACCTCCTGCGACGGGAAGAAGCCCGCGCCCGCGGCGACTACGGCCGGCTCCACAAGAAGGAGCAGCTCCAGATCGACAAAGAGATCGAGAAGCTAAACAGGCACCTCTCCGGCATCAAGGAGATGACGCGCCTACCCGGCGCCGTGTTCGTCATCGACCCCGACCTCGAGTCGAATGCCGTCGCCGAGGCGCGCCGCGTCGGCGTTCCCGTCGTCGCTATGTGCGACACGAACTGCGATCCAGACCTCATCGACTATCCCATTCCGTCGAACGACGACGCGATCCGCGCCATCAAGCTGATCACGGCCAAGGTCGCCGATGCGGCGATCGAAGGGGTCATGATGGTCGGCTACGAGGACACCGCCGCGGACACGCCCGGCTACCAGGCCCCGGCGGAGGTAGCGGAGCCGGTGGCGTGAGCGACAAGGCGGATATCCCGGCAGCGTTAGTCAAAGAGCTCCGCGAACGAACCGGCGGCGGCGTCATGGAGTGCAAGAAGGCGCTTCAGGAAGCCGGGGGCGATCTCGAGCGCGCGGTTGGCGTGCTGCAGGAGCGCGGCATCGCGCTGGCCGAGAAGCGCATGCACCGCGAGACGGCGCAGGGCATGGTCGAGTGCTACATCCACGCGGGCGGACGCCTCGGCGCGATGGTAGAAGTGAACTGCGAGACAGACTTCGTCGCGCGCACCGACGACTTCAAGCGCCTGGCACGCGATCTCGCCATGCAGATCGTCGCGTCGAACCCGCTGTCGGTCTCCGAAGAAGACCTGCCGTCCGGCGCCGAAGGCGATCCGGCCGAGCTCTGTCTGCTGCGTCAGCCCTTCATCAAAGACGAGTCCCGTACCGTGGAGGAGCTGGTGAAGGAAGTCATCGCCCGAACGGGCGAGAACATCCGCGTACGCCGCTTCGCCCGGTTCGAGCTCGGGCAATAGGAGGCGATTGCTCATGCCCGGCGGATCTTACCGCCGCGTCCTGCTCAAGCTGAGCGGGGAAGCACTCATGGGCGATGCCCCATACGGCATCGATACCGAGACCGTCTCTCGCATCGGGCGCCAGATCGGCGCGGCCCAGGAGCAGGGCGTCGAGATCGCCATCGTTGTCGGCGGCGGAAACATCTTCCGCGGAGCTGACGCATCGGCGAACGGCATGGACCGGGCGACGGCGGACTACGGCGGTATGCTGGCAACGATCATCAACAGCCTGGCGCTGCAGGATGCGCTCGAAAAGAGCGGCGTCACGGTGCGCACACAGACGGCGATCAACGTCCAGCAGGTGGCCGAGCCGTACATTCGCCGCCGCGCGATCCGGCACCTGGAGAAGGGGCGGGCGGTGATCTTTGCTGCGGGAACGGGCAATCCGTACATGACGACAGACACCGCCGCCGCCCTACGTGCGATTGAGATCGGCGCGGAGGTGCTGCTGATGGCGAAGCACCGCACCGACGGCGTGTACGACGCGGACCCGAACAAAGAGCCGACCGCGCGCCGCTTCCAGACGCTCAGCTACATGGAAGCGATCAGCCGCCGGCTGCAGGTGATGGACAGCACGGCGCTTTCGCTCTGCATGGAGAATGAGCTGCCGATCATCGTCTTCGACCTCGCAGCGCAAGACAGCATCCTGCGAGCGGTGCGGGGCGAGAGCATCGGCACGCATATCGGCAGCGGACAGACCGTGCTGACGAGGGTGTAATGGCGGTCGGCGACGCGAGCATCATCAAGGAGACGATCACCGACGCTGAGGAGCGGATGGGCAAGGCGATCGAAGCGCTTCGCCGCGAGCTGGCGACGATCCGCACCGGCCGCGCCAACCCGGCGCTGGTCGATCAGATCCGCGTCGATTACTATGGCACCCCGACGCCCCTCAAGCAGATCGCGAGCGTGATGGTGCCGGAGGCGCGCCTGCTCACGATCCAGCCCTGGGACAAAGCCTCGCTCGGGGCGATCGAGAAGGCGATCCTAAAGTCGGACCTCGGCCTCAACCCGAACAACGACGGCTCTGTGATCCGGCTCGTCATCCCGCAGCTCACCGAGGACCGGCGCAAGGAGCTGGTGCGCATGGTGCACAAGAAGATCGAAGAGGGGCGCGTCGGGATCCGCAACATCCGCCGTGACGCGCACGAGATGCTGCGCGACTTCCGCCGCGACAAGGAGATCTCCGAAGACCAGGAGTTCAACGCGCAGGAAGACCTTCAGAAGGTGACCGACCGCTTCATCGCTGACGCTGATACGCTTGGGGAGGAGAAAGAGAAGGAGCTCCTGGAAGTGTGAGCGTCCGACAGCTCGCCAAGCCCGCCGCGCAGCCCAGGCCGCTGCTGGAGCTCAAGCAGCGGCCGCAGCATGTGGCGATCATCATGGACGGCAACGGCCGCTGGGCGCAGGAGCGTGGACTCTCGCGGCAGGCGGGGCACCGCGCCGGCACCGAGAACATCCGCCGCGCCATCGAAACGTTCGCGCGCTACCAGGTCCCCGTGCTCACGCTGTTCGCGTTTTCGACGGAGAACTGGGTGCGCCCCAAGCGCGAGGTGAACGCGCTCATCCGTCTCATCAGCCACTTCATCGACCGCGAGCTGCAGCAGCTCAATGAGAACGGCGTGCGGTTGCGCCACATCGGCCACCTCGACCCGCTGTCGCCGGCGCTGCAGCGCAGGGTCGAAGACGCCATTGAGCTGACAAAGAACAACACGCGCATCACGGTCAACGTCGCGTTCAACTACGGAGGCCGGCAGGAGATTATCGATGCCGTGCGCAAGATCGTGCGCGACGGCGTAACTCCCGGCCGAATCGATGAGCAGCGCTTCGCGTCGTATCTCGACACGGCCGGTCTGCCCGATGTCGATCTCGTTATCCGCACCGCCGGCGAGCAGCGGCTCTCGAACTTCTTGCTCTGGCAGACGGCCTATGCGGAGTATTACTTCACGCCCGTCTACTGGCCCGACTTCGGTGTCGAAGAGATCGAGCGTGCGCTGGTCGCCTTCGGGCGGCGAGAACGCCGCTTCGGTGGAGTGGAAGAGAACGGGGCCAGTCGCAAGAACCATCGCGGCGGCGCGAAAGCGTAGGCGGCGCAGCGCATGCTCGCACAGCGAGTCGCGAGCGCAGCGGTCGGCATCCCCATCATCGTGCTTCTCATCTGGGCCGGCGGGCCCTGGTATGCCGCGGCGAGCTGCCTGATCGTCCTCATCGCGGCGTACGAGTTTCAGACGCCTCATCACGGGGCGGCGCCGCTCGCGCTGCTCGCGTCCGCGATCGCTGCGGCCATGGCCGCCGGTGCGTTCGTCGGCGTCGATTGGGTGCTGTGGTTCGCGATCGGCGGAGTGCTGATCCCGCTCGTCTGGGTGACGCTGCGCGCCGACCCCGCCTCCGGGCTTGATGACTGGAGCTACGCCGTCGCGGGCATCATGTACGTGGGGCTGCTGGGCAGCCACATCGTCCTGTTGCGCAAGATCCCGAACGGCCGCGACTGGGTCTACCTTGTCGTCTTCGGCACCTTTGCCGTCGATACGGCAGCGTACTTCGTCGGCCGCTCGATCGGGCGGCGCAAGCTCGCCCCGTCGATCAGCCCCGGCAAGACGGTGGAAGGCACGCTGGGCGGGCTCGCGGGCGGCTTTGCCGCCGTCGTGCTCGCGAACTACCTGCTCGGCATCCGGCTCGAGGCCGCGCTCATCGTGCCGCTCGCCGTGCTGCTGCCGATCGCGGCGATCCTTGGCGATCTCGCGGAATCGATCCTGAAGCGCGGCATGCGCGTGAAGGACGCGGGGCGCATCGTCCCCGGCCACGGCGGCTTCCTCGACCGGCTCGACAGCCTGCTGTTCGCGTTTCCGGTGGTATACTACTTTGTACTCTGGGTCGTGCCGTAACTAACTTTCCGAAGGACAGGCTTTAGCCTGTCGCTGTCAGCCTGAAGGCTGACCCGCAGAGCAAAGCACCGTAGCGGCGACCCTTAGGTCGCCACTGGCTCATGTTCCGAGACGCACGTGGCGACTCGAAGGTCGCCCCTACAGGCCCTGACGAAACGATGCAAGACAAGATCCTCACCAAACACCCCGAAGGCAAGAAGGGCGTCAACATCAGCAAGGCGAAGTATGCCCTCGTCCGCGCCGCCGTCGAAGGTAGCCTACGCAAGAAGCCGCTGTCACATGACGAGCTCGTCGCGGCGGTGAGGCAACGCCTGGACGGCACGTTTGACGGCTCGATCCCGTGGTACGCGGAGGGCGTCAAGCTCGACCTCGAGGCGCGCGGCGCGATCACGCGCACGGATGAGAAGCCGCAGCGCTACCGGCTCACCGGCACGTGAACAAGAAGCGACTCGTCATCCTCGGCTCGACGGGCTCGATCGGCCGCCAGACGCTCGATGTCGTCCGCAGCCTGTCTGATCGCTTCGAGGTGCTCGGCCTCGCCGCCGGGAACAACACCGAGCTGCTGCAGCGGCAGGCGCGCGAGTTCAAGCCGAAGCTCATCTGCTGCGCCGACGAGGCCCACCGCTCAGGATTCGACGCGCGCTGGACGCCGCTCGAGGAGCAGGCTGCCCATCCGGACGCCGATCTCGTCGTTGTGGGTACGGTCGGTCGAGCGGGCCTCGGACCGACGCTGGCCGCCCTGCGCGCGGGCAAGTCCGTGGCCCTGGCGAACAAGGAAGTGCTCGTGATGGCTGGCGCCATCGTCATGCGCGCGGCGCGCGAGGGCGGCGGCAGGCTCCTGCCCGTCGATAGCGAGCACAGCGCGATCTGGCAGTGCCTCTGGGGTGAAGAAGGCAACGAGATCGCACGCGTGATCTTGACGGCATCCGGCGGCGCCTTCCGCGACCATACGTCCGAACGGCTCGAGCGCGTGACGGTGGAGGAGGCGCTCAACCACCCGACGTGGCAGATGGGACGGAAGATCACGGTCGACTCTGCCACGCTGCTCAACAAAGGCTTCGAGGCGATCGAGACGCGCTGGCTGTTCGATGTGCCTCTGGAGCGCATCGAGATCGTCCTGCACCGCGAAAGCATCGTGCACTCTCTGGTCGAATTCGCCGACGGTTCCGTGAAGGCGCAGCTCGGCGAGCCAGATATGCGCCTGCCGATCCGCGTCGCGCTCTGTTATCCG
>JBGQHA010000116.1:0-7795 GCA_041497735.1 Dehalococcoidia bacterium
CGGTGCGCGAGGTGTTGGAGCGCATCCCTAACCATGACCGAAACCATGCGGCGCAGATCAAGGCCGCCCTCAACTCGAAGTAGTTGGAAGCTGGAGGCTGGAGGCTTCCGCCAATCCAGCTTCGAGCCTCTAGCTTCGAGCTTTACCCACATCCTGACCCCTGATAGAATCCAGTCGGGCTCGTGAAGAGCGCCACAATTGGGGATCGGAGCCCGCCTGGGCTGGGCTGGAGCGAGCCCGCAGAGGAGGTCTAGGACGTGCAGGCCCTGCTCGACAACTACGTCGCCGTCCTGCTCGCGACCGTCATCGGCGTCATCCTCGTCGCCACCGCGCTGATCGGCTCGCGCGTCCTCGCGCCCTTCTCCAGCAACCGCCAGAAAAACGTCTCGTACGAGTGCGGCATGCTGCCCATCGGCCGGGCTCGCAGCCAGATACACATCCGCTACTACCTGTTCGCCATCCTCTTCCTCATCTTCGATGTCGAGGCGGCGTTCCTGTTTCCGTGGGCCGTGACCTTCGTCAAAGCCGGCCCAACGTCGTTCTACGAAATGGTCGTCTTTATCCTCATCCTGGGCGGAGGCCTCGCCTACGCCTGGAAGAAGGGGGTCCTGCAATGGAAGTGAGCGAATCCACGACGGCGACCGCGGAGACCGTCACCGAAACGACACCGGCCGCGCCGGCCGCGCCGCCGACTCCCGTCCCGCCGTCGCAGCGGCCGAAGACGAGCGTCGAACGCGAGCTGGAGCTGCTCACGCCGGCGGAGGTCGATCACGGCAAGTCGATGTACCGCCAGCTCCTGCCGGGGATCATGCAGGTGCCCGCCGAGATGGTCTTTGCGCTGGGCCGGGCGAACTCGCTCTGGCCGCTCACGTTCGGCCTCGCCTGCTGCGCGATCGAGATGATCGCGACGTACATGTCGCACTACGACCTCGACCGTTTCGGCATCGTGCCGTGGCCGTCGCCGCGCCAGGCCGACGTGATGATCGTCGCGGGCACGGTGACGAAGAAGATGGCGCCGGCTGTCAAGCTGCTCTACGAACAGATGCCGAACCCCAAGTGGGTGATCTCGATGGGCGCCTGCGCCACGAACGGCGGCCCCTACACGCGTTACGACCGCGTCCTGCAGGGTGTCGACAAGATCATCCCTGTCGATGTCTACGTCCCCGGCTGCCCGCCGCGGCCCGAAGCGCTGATGGATGGCTTCCTCGCGCTGCAGCACAAGATCATCGAGGAGCGCAGCACGTTCTAATGCCGGAGCAGGAGAAGAGCGAAGGGACGCCGGAGGGCACCGGCGAAACGCCCGCCGCGGCAGAAGCGGCGCCGTCGGCCGCCGCGAAGCCGGCCAAGGCAGCGGAAGCGAAGGCGCCCGTAAAACCACCCGCACCGGCCGGCAGCATCGCCGACACGATCAGGGAAGTCCTGCCCGATCTGCAGTTCGAGGCGTTCCAGGGCATGAGCGACATCATCGTTGAGATCAATCGCGATGACGTCGCGAAGACGCTGCCCGTCCTGCGCGACGATCCGCGGCTCGATCTGAAGTTCCTGCGTGTGCTCTTCGGCGTCGATCACATGGACGAGGGGATGGAGATGGTCTACCAGCTCCTCTCGCTCGACAAGAACCACGAAGTCACGCTGAAGACGCGCTTGCCGAAAGATGACCTGCGCGTCGCGTCCGCGGCGTCCGTCTGGCAGGCGGCCGACTGGCACGAGCGCGAGACGCGCGACATGTTCGGCATCGTCTTCGAGGGCCACCCGCACCTCGTGCCGCTGCTGCTGCCCGAGGACATGACCGACCACTTTCCGCTGCGCAAAGACAACGAGCTGGCGCCGATCGAGGAGTGGCAGGGCGAGCTGCTGGGCGCGAACGTGGGCCAGGCCGGCCACATCCCCTCTGGTTCCGGCTTCGAAGCGGCGGGCGCGGGCGACAAAGAGGCGGAAGAGTAATGGCGGCGACATGCGAAGGGAGAATAACGTCGTAGGGACAGAGCTTTAGCTCTGTCCTGAGCCGAGCGTAGCTCGGCGGTCGAAGAAGAAGACGATGGTCACCGAACAGCAGCTCGAGACGCTCGACATCAACATCAACATGGGGCCGCAGCACCCCAGCACGCACGGCGTCTTCCGCATGGTGCTCACGATCGACGGCGAGCGCATCGTCGACGTCGAGCCGCACATCGGCTACATGCACCGCGGCGGCGAGAAGCTCTCGGAAACCATGGACTTCCGGCAGTGCATCGGCTACCAGGACCGGACCGACTACTTGGCGCAGTTCATGAACGAGCAGGCCTACTGCATGGCCGTCGAAAAGCTGATCGGCCTCGAGGTGCCGGAGCGCGCGGAGTACATCCGGGTGCTCCTCTGCGAGCTCAACCGCATCACGAGCCACTTCATGTTCGTCGGCGCGTTCGGTATCGATCTCGGCAGCTTCGGCACGACGTTCACGTACGGCTTCCGCGAGCGCGAGTTCATCCAGGATATCTTCGAAGAGGTCACCGGCGAGCGGCTGATGTACGGCTACTTCCGGCCGGGCGGCGTGGTCTGGGACCTGCCGCCGAACTTCGTGCAGCGCGTGCGCGAGGTGTTGCCGCAGACGAAGCAGGGCCTCCACGACCTCGACATGCTGCTGACGAGCAACGAGATCTTCTGCGCGCGCACACGCGGCGTCGGCATCATCAGCGTCGAGGACGCGATCAGCTTCGGCCTCAGCGGGCCGATGCTGCGCGCCTGCGGTGTGCCCTGGGACCTGCGCAAGGACAAGCAGTACTCGATCTACGACCGCTTCGACTTCGACATCCCGGTCGGCGAGTTCGGCGACGTGTACGACCGCTATCTCGTCCGGATGGAGGAGATCCGCCAGTCGATCCGCATCGTCGAACAGGCGCTGGCGCAGCTCCCCGAAGGGCCCATCCTGCCCGAGAAGCTGCCGCGCAAGCTGCGCGCGCCCGTCGCCGAGGTCTACGCCGCCGTCGAGGGCGCCCGCGGCGAGTACGGCATCTACGTCGTCTCGAAGGGCGGCGATAAGCCGTACCGGCTGAAAATCCGCTCGCCCTCCTTCTGCAACCTCTCGGCGCTGAAGCGGATGACCGTCGGCAACTACATTGCCGACGCGGTCGCCATTCTCGGCTCGGTCGATATTGTGCTCTGCGACGTGGACAGGTGAAATGCTGGCACTGACCTACGACGTAGGCAACATCTGGCTCGACTCGCTGCTCGGCCTGATCGTCATCGTCTTGATGATGACGCTGACGGTGCTCATGCTCATCTACGTCGAGCGCAAGGTATCAGCGCGAATGCAGCAGCGGCTCGGGCCGATGCGCGTCGGGCCGTACGGCATCCTGCAAACGACGGCCGACATGATCAAGCTCCTCACGAAAGAGGACCTGCGTCCGGCCGGCGCCGATCGCTGGACGTTCGAGATCGCGGTCTTCGCCATCTTCGTCCCGACGTTCCTGGCCTTCGTCGCGATCCCGTTCACGCACGACTGGGCGGTCAGCTTCCTCGATCTGGGGCTCTTCTACATCGTCGCCGTCACGGGGCTGTCGTTTGTCGGCCTCGTCATGGCCGGCTGGGCGTCCGACAACAAGTACGCGCTGCTCGGCGGCATGCGCGCGGCGGCGCAGCTCATCAGCTACGAGATCCCGATGGTGCTCGCGCTCCTCGCGGTCTCGATGGTGACGGGCTCGCTCAGCATCCGCGACATCGTCATGTTCCAGGGGCGCGTGCCGCTCTTCGTGTGGCAGCCGCTCGCGTTCTTCATCTACATCGTCGCCGCGCTCGCCGAGCTCGAACGCCAGCCGTTCGACATCCCGACCGCCGAGTCGGAGGTGGTGGGCGGGCCGTTTATCGAGTACAGCGGCATCCGCTGGTCGATGTTCATGCTCGCGGCGTACACGAACCTGTTCATCTACAGCCTGCTCGGCGCGATGATCTTCCTCGGCGGCTGGAACTGGCCGCTCGGGATGTCAGCGGGCCTCTGGCTCCAGATTTTGCTCACCTTCGTGAAGACGAGCTTCTTGATCCTGTTCTTCATCTGGGTGCGCTTCACGCTGCCGCGCCTCCGCATCGATCAGCTCATGAGCTACTGCTGGAAGGTGCTCATCCCGCTCGCGTTCCTGCAGGTGTTCTTGAACGGCCTCGTGCTCGTCTACAAGTGGCCCGACGGCATCCTGCTCATCACGTCGGGAGCGGGGCTGCTGCTGGCCGCCTATGTCATCGATCGAGCCGTCCGCGTCGAAACGCGCGCCGTGCGCCTCGTCCCGGCGAACCCGCAGCGCGCCGCGCGGCCGGCAGCGCCTGTCGAGGCTGGCGGCTGATGGAACTGCACATTGCGGGTCGGGCTTTAGCCCGACAACTTCGGCAGCAATGTAGGCGAGGGTCTTTAGACCCTCGCGTGTCGGGGTCTGAAGACCCCGACCTACGAACAAGGAGCCAGCCATGATCGGCATACTCCGAGGCATGTACGTCACCTTTTCGGTGATGTTCCGCAAACCCGTGACGATCGAGTACCCGTCGAAGCATCGCGACGTGCCCCAGCGCGATCGCGCGTTCCCCATTCTCCTCTGGGACGAGAACGTCGTCGAGCCGTTCTGCACGGGCTGCCACGCCTGCGAGCGCGCCTGCCCCGTCGAGTGCATGACGGTGATCATGAAGGACAACCCGAAACACGCCAGCGGCGAGAGCAAGCGCCGCAAGATCATCGACGAGTTCTACATCGATTACGGGCGCTGCATGCGCTGCAACATCTGCGTCGAGGTGTGCAACTTCGAGGCGATTGCGATGAACAACACCTGGGCGGGCCACGAGCTGTCGAAGTTCGACCGGAACGACCTCGTGCTCGACCTCGATCAGCTCCTTTCGCAGCACAAGAAGCAGAAGATCGAGCCCTGGGTCGCCGACTAGGGCGAGGGTTGTTCCTACCGAAGTGATGTCTTAGGGTGGGTCAGGCGAACACAGGACGGGGGGCATGACCGTAGCGCAGCTTGTCTTCTACGTCATCGCGGCGCTGGCCGTCGCGGGCGGCCTGGGCGTGGTGCTCGGCCGCAGCACGGTGTACGCGGCGCTCTTCCTCATCCTCAACCTGCTCGCTGTCGCCGGCATCTACATCCTCCTCGCGAGCGAGTTCCTGGCGCTGGTGCAGGTGCTGATCTACGGCGGCGCCGTCACGGTGCTGCTGCTCTTCGCCCTCATGCTCACGCGCGAGGTCGATCTGCCGGAGACGATGGTCGGTGCGCAGTGGCCGATCGCGGCGCTGGCGTCGGCGGTGCTGGCAGGGCTGCTCGTGGCGACCGGCGCGCGGACGGAGTGGCCGGGCGATGCCGCGGGCCAGATCACGCGCGTCCCGTTCAACGACTTGGGCGACACGCTCTTCCGGCAGTGGGCCGTCCCCTTCGAAGTTGCCTCGCTTGTGCTGCTCGTGGCGCTCGTGGGCGCGGTGGTCCTGGCGCGACAGGAGGAGGGAGAGTAAGTGGATAGCGCGAGGTCTGTTGCGCAGCAGATCCCGCTCGAGCACTTTCTCGTCCTCAGCGCCCTCATCTTCTCTCTTGGCGTCTACGGCGTGCTCACGCGACGCAACGCCGTGCTGATCATCATGTCCGTCGAGCTCATGCTGAACGCGGCGAGCATCAACATGGTCGCGTTCGCGGCGTACGCGTCGCCGCAGCACTTCACGGGCATGATCTTCGCCATCTTCATCATCACGGTCGCAGCGGCGGAAGTCGGTCTCGCGCTGGCGATCGTGCTGCGCGTGTTCCGCAACCGCGGCACGGCGAACGTCGACGAAGTGGACCAGCTCAAGTGGTAGGGAAGGGGTGCTCACCCTTCGCGGGTCAGGCTTCAGCCCGACAGCGACAGGCTGAAGCCTGTCCCATAGAGGGGACTGCCGTCGCATGGGCATGACGCACGCCTGGGTGCTGCCCCTCCTGCCGGCCGGAGCGTTCGTGCTCCTGCTGCTCCTTGGGCCGTACCTGCCGCGCAAGGGCGACTGGATCGCGATCGTTGCGATGGCGGCGACGTTCGTGCTGGCGCTCATCGTGACCGCCGACTTCACGCGTGAGCTGGCGAAGCAAGGCGCGTTTGAGTGCGGCGGCCCTCTCGGTCATCCCGTGTGTTCCGGATTCAGTGGCGCTGTCAGCAGCATCCCCTGGTTCGTCGCGCCGGGCGCCACTCAGATCGATCTGGGCATCCACGTCGATGGCATCACGGTCATCATGCTCATCGTCGTCAGCTTCGTCTCGCTCATGGTGCAGGTCTACTCGCTCGCCTACATGAAGGGCGATTCGCGCTATGGCTGGTTTTTCGCGGTGCTGTCGTTCTTCGCCGCGTCGATGCTCGGCCTCGTCCTGGCCGACAACTTCCTGCTCCTCTACTTCTGCTGGGAGCTGGTCGGACTCTGCTCGTACCTGCTGATCGGCCACTACAGTCACCTGCGCTCGGCGGCTGAGGCGTCGAAGAAGGCGTTCATCACGACGCGCATTGGCGACGTCGGTCTGCTCATCGCGATCATCCTGCTCTACCGCGAAACAGGGACGTTCAACATCCAGCAGATCATCCACGCGGCGCAGGCCGGCCAGATCCGCACCGAGGTGCTGACTGCGTCCGTCGTGCTGCTCTTCATGGGCGCGATGGGCAAGTCGGCGCAGTTCCCGCTGCATGTCTGGCTCCCCGACGCGATGGAAGGCCCGACGCCCGTGTCGGCGTTGATCCACGCCGCGACGATGGTCGTCGCCGGCGTGTACCTCGTCGCGCGCACGCTGCCGCTGTTCACGCTCGTCCACGGCGGCCGCGAGCTGGTGCTCGCAATCGGCTTATTCACGACGTTCCTGTCGGTCTTCCTCGGCCTCGTAATGACCGATATCAAGCGCGTCGTTGCGTACTCGACGATCAACAGCCTTGGCCTGATGTTCGTGTCGCTCGGCGTCGGATCGCCTGCCGGCGCGATGTTCTATCTGCTAACGCACGCCTTCTTCAAAGCGCTGCTCTTCCTCGCCAGCGGCTCCGTGATCCACGCGACGGAGGAGCAAGACGTGAGCAAACTGGGCGGCTTGTGGAACAAGATGCCGGTCACGGCCGTCACGTTCGGATTGGGCGCGCTCGCGATGGCGGGCCTGCCATTCCTGGCCGGCTTCTGGGCGAAGGACGAGATCCTCTCCGGCGCGCTCAGCAATCACCTCGTGTTCGCGCTTGTGATGGCGACGCTGCCGCTCACGGCGCTTTACATGGGGCGAGTCTTCATCCTCACGTTCCTCGGCGAGCCGCGCGACGAACACGTCGCGGAGCACGCCCACGAATCGCCGGCGGTGATGACCGCGCCGCTGATCCTGCTCGGACTGCTGGCCGCGTTCAGCGGCTTCGTGGTGTTCGACCAGGTGGGCAGGGCGCTCGGCTTTCCCGGCGGCATCGGCCAGGTGATCTACGTGCTCGAGCCGGAGACGCTCAACTTCAAGATCTGGGTCGCGGTGGGCTCGACGGCGGCCGTCATCGGCGGCCTCGCGACGGCCTGGTATTGCTACGTGGTGCAGCCGGCGATCCCGCGCGCCGCCGCAGAGCGCCTGGCGCCGGTCCACCGGCTGCTCATCAACAAGTACTACCTCGATGACTTCTACCAGGCGATCATCGACAACGTCGTCCTCGGCGTCGCGCGCATGCTCGCCTGGTTCGACAGGAGCGTCGTGAACGACACCGGCGTGAACGGCTCAGGCGAAGTGACGGGTTTCCTGAGCTACATGGCGAAGTTCCAGCAGACCGGCAAGCTGCCGAATTACGCGCTCGCCATCGTGATCGGCGTGGTCACGCTGGCGGC